>JAZKZE010000034.1:0-7273 GCA_045612485.1 Victivallales bacterium
AACGCATTTTGCTTTTTTCTCTCCCCTATCCCCCTCACTTTTTCCTTTTGTGCAGTCAAACTCTTTCGTAATGCGGCAGTTTCTTTTTCCATATATATGCGCCTGCGTTCATTCGGGCAAAAAACGCCCTCATTCTCTCGCATCTTAATGCTCGCTTCTGGCTCATACGCTCACAATTCCTTGTGAGCGTCCGCAAGGCGATTGCCCTGCGGTTCATTCGCACATCCACTGCGCGCTGGTTGGCAACCGCCTCGCCTGGCAACCGAACATTTCTCTTTTTTCCATGATTTTATGGAACAGCTGTGCTTTTTTGAAGAAAATTTTTACTTTGAACTTGATTTTATCCTTTCAGCAGTTAAACTAATAGAAATATTTTTCAACCATGAAAAACAAGGATTTTTACTATGGCAAGACAAGACGGCAGAAACAATGATCAATTACGCCCCGTAAGCATCACCCCCTCCTTTCTCACCCATCCGGCAGGCTCTGTTCTGATCGATGTAGGCGGAACCCGTGTTATTTGTGCGGTAAGTCTGGAACAGGGTGTCCCCTCCTGGATGCGGGCGCAGAATGTTCCCGGAGGGTGGGTAACCTGTGAATACGGACTTTTGCCAGCCTCCACCCATCAACGCTGCCAGCGGGAAGCGGCAAAGGGAAAACAGGGCGGACGCACCATGGAGATCCAGCGGCTTATCGGACGCTCCTTCCGTTCTGTCATCGACATGGAAAAACTGGGGGCCAATACTCTGCATATCGACTGTGATGTGATCGATGCCAACGGCGGCACAAGATGCGCCTCCATCACCGGTACATCTGTCGCCTTGTTCCTTGCTCTGCGGAAAATGGTGAAAGATGGTCTCCTTCCGGAGATCCCCATGAAGGAAAATGTTGCCGCCATCAGTGTGGGTATGCTTAATGGAGAATGTATCCTCGACCTCTGTTACGAAGAAGATTCCGCAGCAGAAGTGGATATGAATATCGTTATGACCGAATCCGGAAAATTTGTGGAGATCCAGGGAACAGCGGAAGAACAGCCCTTCTCCGATGAAGAACTTGCCAAAATGCTTTCCTATGCGAAAAAAGGTCTGGCTGAGATCTTTGAAATGCAGAGAAAAGTTCTGGCCGAATAAAATACAGTCGGTCTTTTATAATGGCGGAAAGAGGAGTTTTTCCTTTTTCCGCCTTTTTTATCATTTTACCAGAGCAAGGATCACGATACCGGTAAGGATACATGCCAATGCCAGGGCTTTTTTCCATACATGCTGATCTTTGAAATATTTTGCCCCGATGACAAAGGTAAGAACACAGCTGCTTCTGCGGACAAGGGAGAGGATGGATATATGGGTATCCGGTATGCTGACAGCATAGAAATAGAGAAAATCAGCAGCTATAAGCAATATTCCGGTCAGAGGCACCGACCATCTCCACTCATAGGCACATCCCTTTCTGAAGCAGAATTTCCGTATAAGGAATGCCGCGCCCAACACAAAAACAAGATCAATGGAAAAATAAAGCTGAAGCATCCCCCTGGGGATCTGAAGCACATTCAGAAGATATTTGTCATAAAGGGCGGAAGCCGCCCCCAGAAGCGTACATCCCATAATAAGAAGCATCCCTTTATGCCGGAAAGAAAATCCTTCCAGTTTTCCAAGGACGGAAAAGGCATAATATCCGGCAAAAATAAAAAGCATGGCAAGAGCCTGGAAAAGAGTGGGGATCTCGCTATACAGAACAAGTCCCCCGATAAACGTCCACAAAGGAGCGCTTGCCCGTATGGGGGCGGAAATGGAAATGGGCAGTTCCCTGACAGCATAGTATCCCAGAATCCAGCTTGCCGATACAATCAGAGTTTTAAGGAAAACATACAGAAACTGGGGCAGAGTACACACAAAGGAAGAAACAAGAGTTCCCATGCAGGCGGAAACAGCAATATAAAAAAGCGATCCGGAAAGAGTGGCAAAAAAGAGTACCGGCATAACGGAATTATCTCTGACCGCATGTTTTTTACATATATCATAAAATCCCAGGGAAAATGCTGAAAGCAATATGGGAATAAACCATTGAGGCAGAAATGCCGTTTCCATTTTTTGACTCCTTTTCTGTTGAAATGATCCTATTAATATAGCAGAAAAGTAAGATCTTTTCAAGAAAAGAGAGGCAGAAATCCATCGTCAGCAGATTTATCTTCTCCGGAAACGGATTTCTTCTTTTTTACCGTATTCTTTTTGACGGAAGGAGTCCGCTTAACCGGCTTTTCCCCGTCGTTCAAAGGAGATTTTTCCCTGTCCTCCGTTACAAGCAAAGACAACTCCCCTTGCGCAAGGCGTCCTGTAAGAACTTCTCCCGGAGCAACTTTCTCCGCAGAAGTTACGGGATGACCTTTTTTATCGGTAAGAAGTGCATACCCCCTTTTCAATACATTATAGGGACTTAATACGGACAATTTTTCCTTCTGACGCTCCAGTACACTTTTCCGGTACTCCACTTCCCGTTCAAGAAGCAGGGCGAGGCGGCTTTCCAATTCATCTACATAACGGCTTTTTTCCATAACAAAATAGGCAGGTTCCTCCAATGCGGGTGAGGAAAGAAGGGTATCCAGACGTCCTTTATACTGCTGATACAGCAAGGCAACGGCATTGGAAGCACGCCGGTCAAGATTTCTGATCGTTTCAAGAAGAACCTCTTTTTCCGGAACAAGCACTTCCGCTGCCCCTGAAGGCGTGGGAGCGCGGAAGTCTGCGGCAAAATCGGAAATGGTAAAGTCGATCTCATGGCCAACAGCACTCACAACAGGAACGGTGCTTGCGGCTATGGCACGGGCAAGAACTTCCTCATTGAAGGGCCACAAGTCCTCCAGACTTCCGCCGCCCCGGGTGACCACGATCACATCCACTTCATCCGCATACCCGATCCTTTTATTAAAAAAATTCACACCGGAAGCAAGAGTCTTTTCCGCCCCCTTCCCCTGTACCATCGCCGGAAAAATACGGATCTCCAGAGTGGGAAAACGGTTGAGAGAGATTTTCAGAAAGTCATGCAATGCCGCCCCGTCGGCGGAAGTCACAAGACCGATCCTTGCCGGCAGAAAGGGCAGAGGCTTTTTTCTTGCCGGATCAAACAATCCTTCTGCCGCAAGCCGTTTTTTCAATTCTTCAAACTGCTTTTGCAGATTCCCTATCCCCACAGGCCGCAAAGAACGCACTGCAAGCTGATATTCCCCTCTTGCCATATAGACAGAAAGTTTACCGTATGCCTCGATTTGCATCCCCTCTTTCAAACCCAGCTTCAGACATTGCTGCGCCCCGGAAAAAAATACGGCTTTGATCTGTGAAGAACTGTCTTTCAGAGTCATATACACATGACCGCTGCGGTGAATGGTAAGGTTCCCCACCTCCCCGGAGACCCAGAAAGGCAGAAGGGAGCCTTCCAGCACCTCACGGACGATACCGTTAAGTTCACTTACAGAAAAGATTTTTTCTTTTGTTTCCCCGGTGGAGTTTTCCATTTTTCCCTGTTCTTTCCCTGTCAGAAGTTATCGAAAAAATATCCGCACCGGCGCAAACATGACCATATACCCGAGTTTGAAGAGGTAGGGGATAAAGATAAATGCCGCAAGGATCACCCCTGCCATGATCCCTTTCACCCATTCTGACTTGATCTCCAGTTTATTTGGAAAAAAACATTTCAGTATATGCCAGCCGTCCAGCCCGGGAATGGGCAGGAGATTGAATACAAGAAGCACAAAATTATATACCCCCAGAGTCAGAACAGCCAGAAAAAGATTTTTTGTCTGGATGTGTTCCATATTTCCCTGATCCGCCCATTTGCACAGCAGAAGAAAGAATACAGAGGCAATAAGATAAAGAAGCAGATTTGCCGCAGGTCCGGCAAAAGCGATCTTCAAGGCACTTTTTTTATTTTGCAGAAATTCTTTTCTTACAGGAACACTCCCCCAGGCGATCCCCAGAAAAAGAAACATGATAAGAGACATGACTCCCATCTGTTTCAGGGGATTGAGGGTAAGGTGATCCCGTAAAGACTCATCCCCTTCCGTCACCGCCGCCCAGGCATGGAAAAACTCATGCAGACAGACAGAAAAAACGACGATAAGAAAGATCATAAAAAAACGGTAAGGATCGTTAAACAGTGTCTCAATAAACATAAAAGCTCCTCCTTTTTCTCACTTATTTTCCTCAAAAGCGGCACTTATGCTTTCCACAGTCACATTCTGACCATCCAGATAAATATAACCGTTTTCACAGGGTGCAAGTTCAAAAGCAAAGTTATAAAGGGCAGCACCTGTCACTTGAAGTTTTTTACCGTACTTTTTGATGTCATGGCGGAATCCGCCTCTGTCCCCGGGCTTTCTCACACAAAGACTTAAATAAGGACGGATACTGCCATCTTTTCCTGCGGCGGAAGCAGCTTTCACCTCCACCTTCAGTATTCCGCCCTTTTCCCCGCCGGAAACTCCCATAAACTGGTAGATCACACCTTTAAGGAAGATGGATACTTTCTTTTCATCAAAGGCAGCCTCCGTTCCGGCAAATCCCCAGTATTTGGGGAAAGTTGCCGAAAGAATGTTTTTCCTGCCGGACTTTGTTTTTTCCACATCGGCAAAGGTGCCGTTTCTTGTTCCCTCTTTTCCAAGTGTGACTGCGCCGAGAGTATTTTTGTAAAGTTCCCCGCAGATCTGGGAATACTGTACTCTTTTCACATTTACAAGGAAAGAGGCTCCATTTTCCTTTATTCCCGCAAGAGTCCGGGGGAATTTGATCTCATAACAGATCTCCCCGTTACGTTCTTTCCGCACCTTTTCAAAGGGAGCAGCTCCATCCAGATCATAAGTTTTCAAGGGAGCAGATAAATTGCTGTGATCCGGGAAACTCATGATCCACTTTTCCCCGGCAACAGGGGAAGTACCGTTGACCGCGAGATAAAAGAAGTCTTTATCATAAAGGACTTTCATAAACACATCCGCAGGATAGGCGGGAGGTTCCACTTTCCGGGAAAATCCGGCGATAAACTGCGCCTGCGCCCAATCTTTTTCCTTTGTTTCCCCGTCAATAATGATCTTTTCAGAAGTCTTTACAGCATAAGAGGTACGGGAAAGGCTCTTCTCAAATTCCCTTGCATTTTTCACCCAGAGATCCAGAAAATATTTCTTTTCCAGAGCAAGACGCTTTGCCACTTTCTTATCAGGATCACTTTTGGCAAGACGTTCCGCTTCAGCAAGAAGGGAAAGAAGTTTCTTTTCCACTCCGGGCTTTTGCAGACATTTTCCTACTTCCACAGGGGGATTGCTGTAAATAATGTGTCCGGTAGTTTCCATATAGGCTTTCCGCAGAATACCTCTGTATTCTTTCATTACTTTCCATGCTTTACCGTAGAAATGTTTTCCAGCATCCTCCCAGATTTTTTCCGGATCAAGGGATGTATCCCAGAACATTTTTCCCGCCACATAGAGGGAGGGCCACAGACAATACATGGCATTTTTCTGCTCATCGGCTTCTTTCGGTGTATATCTTTTTCCATATTTACCGTCAGGGGGAGTTGTGATAAAATCATACCCGTCCACACCGATTTTTTTGAAGTAACGCAGGTCATCGGCAATAACATGTTCAATGGGGAGATAGAAATAGCCGCTGCGCAGAAGCACCTCCTGATACCCCCGTTCCGTTACAGGAAGATCATAAGCTCTCCAGCTCATAAACATATCCCGGAACATATCATTCTGCTTGCAATTTATATCCAGAAGGCTGTGGCGGTAACATCTCTGATGGTCACACAGATTGATCCGCAAAGAGGGATCAGGCGTCACCCCTTTGGGAGCGAAACGGTAGTTCTGGTAGCCCCACGCATGGATATTGGCATCCGGGTGCTTTTCACGGACGCCTTTGATAACTGCATTGATGAATTTAAAGAAACGGGTGGATACATATCCTTTTTTTCTTTCTTCAGGGGTATCCTGTGCCACACAGTTGGCACATTCGCACCAGGTCTGCACATCGTTGTTGCCGATAAGATAGGAACTGCCTTCGGGGGATTTGTCAAAAAATTCTGTAATGCCCCTGACGGCAAGTTTGATCACTTCAGGATGACTGGTACAGGGCTGGGACTGGTGATGCCCTTTGGTATTTGCCTGCTTGATCCTTTTACCTTTCACAAGAGCAAAATATTCCGGGTGAGAGTCAAAAAGCTTATCGGAAACAAGACTCATAAGGCAATGGCCCCCGCCGCCGTAAACAGCATCGAACCGGTCGTAATCCTTTGCAAATCCACGGCAGTATTTATCCCGCAAACGGTAATTGCCCCCCACCTGCCAGCGGTTGCGGATAAGGTATTTCCAGCTTTCCAGAGTATCGGAATTCCAGTTGCAGCCCACAAATCCGGCTCTTCTTACAGAAAATTCCGGCTTTGCCTTTCTCTGTATCTTATCCGGAACAGAAAGAGTCTTCCGGGAGGGAGTATATTCATAAAGTTCCCCGGGAGCGAACCAGCGAACACCGAAAAATTCTTCAATAAAAGCGTAAGAACCGTAAAGCACACCTCTCGGGGAACTTCCGGTGATCACAAGTGAATTTTTATTTCCATGGAGTCTATACCCCTCCTTCCCCAGAGAAGGATCTTTTTTTATTTCAAAGGAGATCACATATTTTCCTTTTGCATTTTCCTGAACAGGCAAAACTGCAGAAGTGATCTTTTTAGCATAATAAGAAATCTCTTCTGCGGCAAATTTCACCGGCTCCGGAGCATCTTTTTTCAAGCGGATCACCGCATTTGACCTGCCGTTTTTCACAAGATCCGCTCCGGAAAGAGCAAAAGAAAACATCAAAAAGAAGAGACTGGTAAATAAACAAGATTTTTTCATAAAAATTTCCTCCGTTCAGAATATTCCGCAGTATTCAGCATTCGTACAGGAATAATATATTCTTTCAATGATAAAAATACAAGTTTTCTTGCACAGCTGTCCCATAAAATCATGGAAAAAAGAGAAATGTTCGGTTGCCAGGCGAGGCGGTTGCCAACCAGCGCGCAGTGGATGAGCGAATGAACCGCAGGGTATTTTCTTGCGGACGCTCACAAGGAATTGTGAGCGTATGAGCCGGCAGCGAGCACGAAGTTACGAGAAAATGAGGGCGTTTTTTGCCCGAATGAACGCAGGCGCGTATAATGGAAAAAGAAACTGCCGCATTACGAAAGAGTTTGACTGCACAAAAGGAAAAAGTGAGGGGGAGAGAAAAAAGTAAAATGCGTTTGGGGCTCTCTCCTG
>JAZKZE010000035.1:0-13172 GCA_045612485.1 Victivallales bacterium
CAACCGCCTCGCCTGGCAACCTAACATTTCTCTTTTTTCCATGATTTTATGGGACAGCTGTGATATTTTTTCTCTGTCAGTAAAAAAACTTTTTACCACAGAGGGGCTCCAAGCAGATAATGTTTGTGTATGGAACCGGCAACATGCTCTTTTATATCCATGGAACGGTTATCACCGACAAGGTAAAGAGAGTTTTCCGGTACTTTTCTTGGGGGGAGATCCCAGGAACACGGGTGTTTGACATAATCTTCTTTCATCTCATTGCCGTTCAGAAACAGTTTTCCCTTTCTGAATTCCACCGTATCCCCTTCAAGAGCAATGATCCTTTTCAGCAGCATGACTTTTCCTGAGCCGTAGGAGGTTATGACAATATCCCCTCTCTGCGGTTTTGTGAAGAGAAACGCCCCCCGCCAGCAGAAATTGAAACTTCTTGCCGCATAGGTGGGTGTCATGCTTGCCCCCCTGATATAAACGGGCAGACAGATAAAACGGAAGAATAGATAAGCTGTAAGAATCACAATGGCAAGCCGCAAAAGGAATTTTCTTGTTGCCGCGGGGAGAAAGAATGCAAGAAGGATCTTTGCCGTATTGCCTTCCTGCAAGGCATCTTTTACTTCCTGCTGATGAGCTTTTCTGTCAAAGAGTTTCATTTGGAAAGTTCCTTCCTGTCCTGAAAAAGCTCCTGTGTAAATTTTCTGTCAAGCAGATGGGCTGCCTGGACATTGGAAAGACTGCGGAGCATATTGCTGCGCAGATCCGGTATTCTGACAGAAAGTTCTTCCAGTAATTTTGCAAAATAAGGTCTGTCACCTTCCCGGATCAGCTGTTCTTTGTATATACATTCCCCGCTGACGGCATAAGCGCGTTCCTCTGCATAGTTTCTGATAAGATCTTCCGGTACATAGATCAAAGGCCGGATGACCCGCAGATCACCGGATTCCGCCGGGACATTCGGGCCCATGGTACTTAATCCGTTGCCCCGGCAGAGACTCATAAGAAAGGATATACAGATGTCATCCAGATGCTGACCGAGAGCAAGTTTGTTTGCCCCGATTTTTCTGGCAAGGGAGTAGAGATTGCCCCGCCGCATACGGGAACAGAGCATACAGGGTTTTTCCGTAAGCCCTTTTTCTTCCAGCAGGGAGGCAATGTCAAAACGTATGGTATGATGGGGCATACCCAGTTCCTTACAGAATTTTTCAGTTTCTTCAGAGGAAAAACCTTTAAATGCAGGATCGAATGTGGCTGTGGAAAGAGTGAAATGGACGGGGGCGGTCTTCCTGAGATGATGCAGGACTTCCACAAGTACTTTACTGTCTTTGCCACCGCTTACCCCGATAAGAATGTGATCATTTTCCCCGATCATATTGTGATCCGTTACAGCCGTACCGGCAAGCCTGCAAATCTTTTTGAAAAGTTCTGCCATAAATATTTCCTTCTGTTTTTTGAAACGGTTTATAATATACAGCAGGAACACGGGGATTGCAACAAAAAGAGATCAATATTGCCTTTTTCCTTCTGTCTGAGGGATCGTTTATTTGAAAATTCAGAGAATATTTGCATTTTTTTTTGAAAAGTATTCTTTCTTTTCTTGAAATTCCGGAAAAGAGTGTTAATTTATATGCGTGATTTGACCGTAACAGAAAATATTACAAATCAAAGGAGTTTCTCAAATGGGAAAACAGTACAACAAACTTCAGAAGCGCGCACGTCATAAACGTTATGTTGAACGCCAGAAAGCAAAAGCTCTGGCAGCAATGAAAGCAGCTTCCAAGAAGAAGTAATAAGATATGCGGGGAGTAATTTCCCCGCTGTTTGTTTTAAAACATTTTTTTTATACGGATTTTGATATGCCCGTCCGGTAATATACGGACAAAGAAAGGAGACGGGAAGATATGGCAAAGATCCATCCTACAGCGATCATTGATCCCACAGCAGTCATTGCAGATGATGTGGAAATAGGTCCTTATGCAGTCATAGAGAACGATGTGAAGATCGGGGCAGGGTGCAAACTGCACGGTCAGTGCCGTATCGGGGCGCATACCACGATCGGCTCCGGCAATGAGATCTATGCTTTTGCTTCCATCGGAACGGATCCTGAAGATTACAGTTACGACAAGACCCAGGTATCCTATACCGAGATCGGGGATAACAACCGTTTCCGGGAAGGCTGTACTGTCAACCGCGGTACCATGCCCGGTTCTGTTACGAAGATCGGCAGCGGTGGCTTTTTCATGGCAAGTACCCATGTGTCCCACAACTGTCAGGTGGGCAACAAGGTCATTATGGTTCCCTTCAGCGGCATTGCCGGTCATTGCCATATTGGGGACAACTGCCTGATCTCCGGTCTTTCCGGAATGCATCAGTTCTGCCGTATGGGCCGTATGGCAGTTTTAAGCGGCGGCTCCCAGATCAGTGTGGATCTTCCGCCCTTTATGATCGGTGACGGCCGTAACGGCGGTGTCCGCGGTTTCAATATCGTGGGGATGCGGCGTAACGGATTTTCTCCTGAAACCATCCGTGCCATCAAAGATGTGTACAATATCTTTTTCCGTTCAGGGCTGAATGTTCCCAATGCCATTGCAAAAGTGGAAGCGGAAGTTCCCCTGCTGCCTGAAGTGATTGAATTCCTGGAATTTGTCAAGAGTACCAAACGTGGTATCCTTACAGGTGACCACGGCGGAAGAAGAGCATAAGAAGCCATTTCGATTCCGGATCATTAAAGATGTGTTCCGGAATCTTTTTTTTCAAACAGGGTTCAAAACAGGGTTCCGTAATGAAGGACGAAAAAGAAAATATCAGGGAAGCCGGTTCTTCTGCCGGTCAGGAGAATTCTCTGACAGCATTGCCTTTATGGAAAAGATTGTGGTTGCTTTTTTTTACATTTGCAAAAATAGCGGCACTTGTAGTGGGGGGAGGTTTGGCGATCCTGCCGGTTGTGGAGGAGACCTTTTCCAAAAAATATAAACTTCTCTCTCCGGAAGATCTGTTGGATATGGCTGCTCTGGTGCAGACGGTTCCCGGGATCATTGCCGGAAATTCCGCTGCATTTGTGGGAATGAAGGTAGCCGGATTTCCCGGTGTGATCGCTGCTGTTACAGGAGTGATCCTTCCTTCTGTAGCGGTAATTACAGTTATTGCCATATTTTTTCCCGGA
The DNA here is from genome assembly GCA_045612485.1 of Victivallales bacterium. Taxonomy (GTDB): domain Bacteria; phylum Verrucomicrobiota; class Lentisphaeria; order Victivallales; family UBA1829; genus RGIG5327. The sequence continues at coordinate 3,158 of JAZKZE010000035.1, forward strand.
CTGAAAGCGGAAAATCCCTATGTGCTGGGGGCTTTCACCGGTGTAAAAGCGTGCATTACAGGACTGATCATCGTTACCGCATGGAAACTTGCGGTAAAAACTCTGAAGGGGGCATACGAGGGAATATGTTTTGCCGTATTTCTTATACTGATGCTTTTTTTCAAGATCAATGCCGCCTATATTATCCTTATTTCCATCCCCGTGGGATTCCTTTATTCTTTTTATCTGTTGAAAAGAACGGAAAAATGTACTGCGGGACTCTCCGGAAACGGTGAGGGAAAAGGAGGGGAAAAATGAGTTTGTGTGCTTTATATTTTCTCTTTATGAAGTATGGTTTCCTCTGTTTCGGAGGAGGGTATGTGCTTATTCCTCTTATGATCGATGATTTTATCAACCGCAGGGGATTGATTACTTCGGAGATTTTCGGTAATCTGATTTCCATTGCCCAGCTTACCCCCGGACCTGTCGGGATCAATGCCGCTACCTACATCGGTTATACCCAGCATGGGGTGGCAGGAGCAATATTGGCTTCTCTGGGTGTGGTATCCACTTCTGTGATCCTTGCTGCCGGAGCATCCTACTATATCACAAGATGGAAAGAATCGTTTCCGGTAAAGGCACTTCTTACAGGAATACGTCCCGCCGCCCTTGCCCTGGTTTTTTATGCAGTTGTGCTTTTTCTGGGAATGTCAGTTCTTACCCCGGAAGTACCGCTTCTGCCTGCTGTAAAATATGTTTTTACAGGCAGAAATACTTTCCCGGCAGATCTGCATTTTTCCTTTTCTGCACTTCTGATCTGCATTGGAGCGATCATTCTGCTGAAAAAGACGAAGATATCCACCACATGGCTGATCCTGGGATCTGCCGCAGTGGGGGCGTTGATATGCCGCTGAGATAATGATTTTTTATTACTGAGCCAAAACTTTTGACGGAGAAAAAATGAACAGTATTGTAACAAAAAAAACTCTGTTGGGAATGTATGAAAGTATCAGGGAAAAGCTGACGTTGTGGCAGGAGGTCGCCGGAGAGATCTGGAAAAATCCGGAACTTGCCTATCAGGAACATTTCGCCTGTAAAAAACAGCTGGATGCCCTTGCGCTTCTCGGATTTACCGCAATGGAGAACCCTTACTGCAATTTGGATACCGCTTACCGTGCAGAATTTGAAAACGGGGAAAATGGTCCTGTTTTCGCAGTTTGTGCTGAATATGATGCCCTTCCGGGAATTGGACATGCATGCGGACATAATCTTATCTGTACTGCCGCAATTGCCGCTTTTTATGCGATGCGGGAAGTCATGGTAAGAGAAAATATCGCGGGAAAGGTGGTACTGCTGGGAACTCCTGCGGAAGAATCTTACGGCGGAAAAGTGAAAATGCTGGAGAAAAACTGTCTGGATGGCGTGGATGCCGTGATCATGGTACATCCCAGTGCCCGCTGTATTCTGGATGCCGGTTCCACAGCGATTTGCAGGTATGATGTGACTTTTCACGGGAAAGCTGCGCACGCTTCCGCTTCTCCGGAACTTGGATTGAATGCTCTTGATGCCGTAATGCTGCTTTTCAATGCGGTCAATGCCTTCCGGCAGCAGATGCCGGATTGCTGCCGGGTACATGGTATCGTAATGGATGGCGGGGAAGCTCCCAATATCATTCCGGAAACTGCTTCCTGCCGTTTCTTCCTGCGTTCCCTGGATCAGAAATGGATGGAGAAACTGGATAAAAGATTCCATGATATGGTGCGCGGAGCAGAACTTATGACTGCAACGCAGGCGGAAATAGCTCTCTTCAATATTCCTTATAAAGGCAGACTTCCCAATAAAGTGATGAATGAATCCTTCTTTGAATATGCCTCCATGCTGGATATGAATCCGCAAAGACCTACCGTGCCGGGGAAAGGCTCTTCTGATTTCGGAGATTTTTCCAGAAAGATCCCCGGAGTTCATGCATATTTTGCCGCCACGACCAAACCGGCTGCAAGCCATTCTGTGGAGATGCGTGAAGCAAGTAATACTGCATTTGCATTGGATCAGGCATTGCGTTCCGCCGCCGTCATGGCACTTATCGGTATCCGTTTCCTGACGGATGCGGAGTACAGGAAGGAAGTGAAAAACGATTTTGAAATAAATACAGCTTCCGGAAAGTGATACAGAAAAGGGCGGAAAAAGCTCTGTAAAATGTTAAAAAATGAAAAAAATGTGTATTTTTTTCAAAAAAAAACATTTTTTTTGTTGAAAAGTAGATGAATAATGTTATATTTGTCTTTCATAGGACTTCTGTTTGGAAGCTCTTGAGATATAGTAAAAAGTAAAACAACCGAAAACAACAAAAATCAACAATGGAGGAATGAAATGTTTTGGGTTTATCTCTTTCTTATGATCGCCGGTTTTGTAGGAATCATCATCTGCAAAAAGAAACAGAAAACTTTTGCCGCAGCACAGGGACTTGCTGTTGTCTGTTTTATTCCCATTATTATCGGTGCTGTGGGATTTCTGTGGCAGAATCTCGGCAGCGGGGAGCAGGATGCACTCATTGCCAATGAAGCCAGATTTGCCGCCTCCCGTTCTGCAAAAGTTGCCGCAGCAGTGAAAAGTGCTTTTGCCGGAAAAAATGCTGTTATTATCGTCAATGCCGGTTATGACAAGGAAGATATTTCCAAAGCTGCTTACAATGCTCTTAAAGCAGGTCTTGAAGGAGTGAATATCGTTGCCACTGAAGAGCTGGCTGTTGATACCAACAATCCCGAACCCATCGAAACACAGATTGATGCCAAGAAATACAATCAGATCTTCTCCAAATACAGCAATGCTGATGTTTTTGTGATCACCAGCCAGATGCCCCAGGATCCTGTTGAAGTGAAGAAATTCTCTGTGTTCAAAGGCGGAAAAGCCAAAGTGGCACTTCTTTCCAGCGAAGCCGGTGAATTCGGGGCTCTCATCCAGAAAGGCAAGATCGTGGCTGCCACTCTTTCCAAACATGATGAAAAAGCTATCGACCCTGATACCAAAGCTCCCTCTGATCTCAATGCTGCTTTTGATATCCGTTACGTGCTGGTTACTCCCGCAAACCTCAAAGAGGTCTACGGAAAATACAAAGATCTTTTTGTAAACCGCTGAGTTTTTTCAACTGCGATTTGAATTTTACGGGCATCCGTGCTATAATAACGGGTGTCCGTATTTTGTGTTTTTATACGGGACAGGAATCATTCACGGCCGTACTTCAGGGGGGAATATAAAGGAGGATCATTATGACGGAAGAAGATTTTTATAAAAAATTGACACCCAGAGCCAGACAGGTACTTTTGCTTGCCAGAAAAGAAGCAGAGAGGTTCAATCATGATTATATCGGTCCGGAACATCTGCTTCTGGGGATCGTTGCCCTGAATGAAGGGATCGCTGTAAGCGCATTGAAAGCCTGCGGTGTCAATTTGGATAAGCTGCGTATGGAAGTGGAAATGCTTACCGGAAAAGGCGGTGCCACAAGACAGAACGGTTCTCTGCCGGTAACGCCCGATCTTCATGCAATTCTGGTTCATTCCGCTGATGAAGCGGCATCCATGAACTATAATTTTATCGGTACGGAGCATTTTCTTCTCTCTCTTCTGCGGGAAGGCAAAAGCACCTCTTCCAGGATCCTCCGCAATATGAACGTGGATACGGAAAAAATCAAAAGGGCGGTGATGCGGGAACTGGATCCGGATTTTCTCCCCGGGGAGGGGGCGTTGGATGATGACAGCGACCGGGATAATCCTTTTGATGACAATGAGGAGGACTCCTTTTTCCCTGATGAAGAGGAGATGAATCAGAGAAGAAACAGCAGCGGCGGACAGTATGATGCGCTTTCCACCTACGGCAGAGATCTTACAAAGGCTGCTGAAGAGGGAAAACTTGATCCTGTTATCGGCAGAAACAGTGAGATCGCAAGAGTCATACAGATCCTTTGCCGCAGAACCAAAAACAATCCCGTACTTATCGGGGAGGCCGGGGTGGGTAAAACTGCTATTCTGGAGGGGCTTGCCCAGGCGATCGTCAACGGGAATGTACCGGATATCCTGGCTGGAAAAAAGGTCTTTGCACTGGATCTGCCCCTTATGGTGGCAGGGACACAGTACCGGGGGCAGTTTGAAGAACGGATCAAGGCTGTCATTGATGAAGTAAAAAATTCCGGCAATGTGATTTTGTTTATAGATGAACTGCATACCATTGTGGGGGCTGGCAATGCCGGTGGCAGTATGGATGCCGCCAATATCATCAAGCCCGCCCTTTCCCGGGGCGAACTGCAATGTGTGGGGGCAACTACTCTGGATGAATACCGTAAAGGGATTGAAAAAGATGCCGCATTGGAACGCCGTTTCCAGTCTGTGATAGTGGAACCTCCTTCCATTGAAGATGCCATACTGATTCTTGAAGGGATAAGACCGGTGTATGAAAAACATCATGGTGTACAGTATACCAGGGATGCCCTTGCCGGAGCTGTCAAACTTTCCGACAGATATATAAGCGGGCGTTTCCTGCCTGATAAAGCCATAGACATCATGGATGAAGCCGGGGCAAGATGCCGTATTGCCAATACCTTGAAAGCACCGGATACCTCCTCCATCCGGGAGGAGCTTAAAAAACTGTCTGCCGGAAAGGAGAAAGCCATTGCCGAACAGCATTATGAGGAAGCGGCATCCATCCGCAACAGGGAACGGGAATTGGCTGCAAAACTGGAAAAAATCGATGCGGAATGGAAAAAATCCAAAGCCGAACAGATTCCGGTCGTGGATATAGAGGATATTACGGAAGTTGTTGCCTCTCTTTCCGGTGTACCGGTTTACCAGATGCGGGAAGGGGAAACAAAAAGACTGCTTCGTATGGAAGAGGAACTTTCCCGTACGGTGATCGGGCAGACAGAAGCGATCAGCACCATCTCCAGAGCGTTACGGCGGTCACGGGCGGATCTGCGGGATCCGGCGCATCCTATCGGCTCCTTTATTTTTCTCGGACCTACCGGAGTGGGGAAAACTCTTCTGGCAAAAGCACTTGCTGAGTTTATGTTCGGTTCTCCTGATGCTCTGATCCAGATCAATATGTCAGAATATATGGAAAAATTCAATGTAAGCAGACTTGTCGGATCTCCTCCGGGATATGTGGGGTACGGGGAAGGAGGCGAACTTACAGAAAAGGTACGCAGACATCCTTACAGTGTGATCCTTTTTGATGAGATCGAGAAGGCACATCCGGATGTTATGCAGATTTTTTTACAGATCCTGGATGAAGGCCGTATTACCGATTCTCTGGGCAGACGTATAGATTTCCGTAACTCTGTGATCATTATGACCAGTAATCTGGGGGCGGAATCATTATCTAAAAATTCCCGTCTGGGATTTGGCTTGGAGGATAAGAATAAAGAGGAATCCGATGCTTCCGAAAGGATCATGGAACTTGTGAAAAAGAGTTTCAGACCGGAATTCATCAACAGAGTGGATTCTCTTGTTGTATTCAAAACTCTCTGCCGTGCCGATCTGGAAAAGATCATCCGTATTGAAATTGACCGTCTTGTCAGACGTATGAAAGAACAGAATATGGAATTTGCCTGTACGGATGAAGTGATCGATCTTCTTATCAATAAAGGATATCAGGCGGAATACGGGGCAAGACCTTTACGCAGAGCTGTGGAAAATCTTCTGGAAGATCCTCTTGCAGAAAGTATTCTGGAAGGAGCTTTCAAAGGGGCGGCAAAAGTCACGGCGAAGGTGGATAATAACAAGATCATTTTCTTTCCTGAACTGCCGGATGTCCCGGGAAAAGAGAACAGGATCCCCCTGCCGGAAATCAAAGCGGAAGGTACTCCTTTGCAGCCATCTTCCGGCAAACGGTCCAGAAAGAAAAAAGAAGAATAAAAAAGGGTAAGAAAATATGGAATATTTTGATCTTGTAACAGAAGATGATTCAAAGATCACCGGCAGAGCTTCAAGGGAGGAGTGTCACGGGAATCCTTCTCTGATCCACCGGGCTGTAAGGATCATGCTTTTTCATCCGGACGGACGGCTGCTTCTGCAAAAACGTTCTGTGAAAAAGAAAGTTCAGGGCGGAAAATGGGATGCTGCTGTGGGAGGTCATGTTTCCTGCGGGGAAAGTATTACTGAAGCGGTGAAAAGAGAATTGGCGGAGGAGATCGGCATCACGCTGAAAGAAAGTGAGGAGATTTCCTTTTTCTATACCATAAAGGTACGCAATGACTTTGAATCAGAAAATATCACCTCTTTCCGTCTGACCCACAGCGGACCTTTTGGCATGCAGGAGGAAGAGGTGGATGAACTTGAATTTTTCTCTATGGATGAATTGAAAAGACTTCTGAAGTTATCCCCTGATATTTTCACACCTCTTTTGCAGAGGGAGCTGCGGGAGCATATCTTGCAGTAAATGAAAACTCACACCCGCAGAAGTCCTGCCGGTAAAAGCCGAACTCTTTTGAAAGAAGGATGGATCGTTTGAATCCATCCTTTTTTTTGAAGTCCCAACATTCAAAATGAGGATATTTACTGCCGATATTGAAGATCAGGCGGGAATTTTTATGGGGACTTACCGTGAGTGTGGTGGCAAAGTTATATCCGTATTTTTCCGCATATTCCCCGGCTCTGCCCAGAGAATACTCAAAACACAAGGTACATCTCCGTCCCCGCTCCGGTTCTTTCTCATAATCCGGAAGTGCTGCTGTATATTGATGCCATGCTTCATGGCAATAGGGATCCACCACAAGGGGAAGGGAGTATTTTTCAGCAAGGAAACGGACACAGGCAACTCTTTTTTCAAACTCCTCACTGCTTATGATATTGGAGTTGGAAAAATAGAGTACCACTTTTCTCTTTTCTTCCAGCAGTCTTTCCACACACGCAGAGGCACACGGGCCACAGCAGCAATGCAGAAGGAGTGTCTTTTCCTGTTTTTCAGATATTGCGGTAAACTCTTTATTCATATTGCTTACTCTTTTGCTGCGGTAAAATAGAATCCTTTCCCTTCCTGTTCCACTTTTCCGGTTCCGAGAAAGGGTATATGCGCTCCTGCAATAAGAAGACCTTTTTTTGCTGCAAGAGCAAGGATCTTTTTACGGGAGGCAACTGCAAGAGATTTATCCATATCAAAGGAAGCGCAAACTTCCGGATCGGCAAACTGCAATTCAGCAGAATGAAGTATATCGCCGGTAAAAAGATATTTGCCGTATTCAAAAACGGTATGACCGGGAGTATGTCCGTAAGCAGGAATACTCCGGAATATATTTTCCACCATTTTGCCCTCTTCAAAAGTTTTGATCCTGTTTGCGTATGCTTTGCGGACGAAGGCAAAAGATTTATACATGGGGGATCCGGGGGATAGGACTGAATCATATTCTTTCCGGGATAAATAGATCACAGCATTGGGAAATACACATTTTCCGTCAAGCGTGACAAGTCCCCCGATATGATCCGGATGAACATGGGTAAGAAGTACGGCATGGACTTTGCCCCTTTTGACATCCAGTTTTTCCATAAGGCGTACAAATTCCCCGCGTACACCGCCCATCCCGGAATCAATGAGATATATCCTGCCGTTTTTATGGATGAGAAATACGTTGATGGAGGCATCTGTTTTGGCTCCGGATGGAAAGGAAAGAGCTTTGCCGTTTTTGCTGAAAATATTTTTAGGGAGAGCATTGGGCATATCCTGAAAAGCCAGGACTCCGCTTCTCTGCGGACCGAGCCTTGTGATTTTTGTAAGGTAGGAAAGATCCCTTTTTTTGTTTTTGTCGGATTTCTGTATATTTGTCTGCGCTTGCAGAAGCAGAGTAGAAGAGAACACAAGAAGAGTGAATATTACACCGGAAGATCGTAAAAAAAAGGAAATTGTTTTCATTTTTGCAGCCTTTTATATTTTGAAATGTAAGAATTGTATTATGGAAAATTTATTTTGAAGGAAGAAAATTCAGTTTTAATATTGTTTTTTCATCCCCTGTTCCGTAAAAATATTTCTGTTCCGGCTGAGGCGGGACCGGAGACAGGAGCCGGAATTTTTCTGAAGCCAGTTTCCGGACGAGAAGAACCGCTTTTTTTCTTGTAGCAGTAATGGTAAAGGATATTTTTCCGGAGGAGTCTGCGGGAGTTTTTACTACGGAATCTTTACCGGCAAGTCCGGTGAGAAGTTTCTGTATATCGGATTCTTTTACATCTTTTTTATCATAAAGCCAGAGCTGATGAACCTCTTTTCCTATATGTACAGGGTACTTGCCTGCCTGATTATTGGCTGAAACAAGAAAATGAACCGGATCAGAGGACACGGATACGGGTACAATATTACGGATATCCACTTTTCCGGAAGCGGAAGAGGTATTTCCTGCCGGTACTGCATTTTTTACTGCGGCAGCAGCACTTGCTTCCTGAGAAAGTATTTCCGGATTTTCCGGAAAACCATCCCCTCCATTATCCGTCAGCAGGAAAAGGATAAAGGAAAACAGCATAATTGCCGCCGCCGCATGGACAAAAGTTCTTCCGGAGGAGAAAAAGAGTCTTTTCTTCTTCTTATTGTTTTTTTCCTCCAGACGGATCAGATGCTGTACCCTTTCGGACATGATATTTACAAATTCCGGCGGGCACTCTTCCTGAAGAGAATCATGCAGTGCATGGGATAATTTTTTGAAATCTTCCAATGTTTTCTGACAGAAAGAACAGTTTTGCAAATGGTGTTTTTCCTGTTCATTGAGGATATATTCCCCATCGGCAAAACTGCTGAGGTTTGCGGAGCTGATACAGTGATCCCCTGTACAGACTGCCAAATCCTGATTGGAAAACGTATGTTTTTCACATACAGCAGAAGACGATCCTTTTATACATTCCCCTGGATTCTGTTTCATTTTCTACTCCGTATAGCCTGTTGTTATTTTTTTTCACGGATTGACCGTTTTTTTATTTCCTGTATTTTCTGCTGTATTCCCGAAGGCTCCGATCCCGCTTTCCCCGGCGGGAAGATCCGTTCTGAGAAGAAAATCCTTCAGCAGTTCGCGACCTCTTGCCAGACGGGATTTTACTGTACCGATCTTGCAATCCAGTACAGAAGCGATCCTGTCATAAGGCATATTATCCACATGCCGCAGGATCATAGCCTCCCGCAGACTTTCCGGCAGTCCGCGTAAACCGGAAAGGACATTTTTTTCTATTTCCGCCCTTTCAAGCACTTTGTCCGGGGAACCGCTTACATCCGGCAGTTCATACTCAGGAGTTTTCCCCTCCCGTGTGCGATCTGCACTGCTGTCCAGATCGGTAAGACTGACATTGATCCCCAAACCACGGCACTTGTTGTAGTGAAATTTATTCCTTGCCAGATTCATGGTGATACGGTGCATCCATGTACTGAAACTGGAGTCCCCCCGGAATGCCGGCAGTGCCTTGTATGCCCGGATAAATGCATCCTGTACCACTTCTTCCGCATCGTCCCGGTTTTCCAGCAGTCCGCAAGCAAAACGGTAGAGGATGGGTGTGTAATACCTGACCAGTACATCGAATACTTCTGTTCTGCCTTCTTTAAACTCTCTGATCAATTCTTTTTCTGTAACTTCTTCCACTTCTTTCATATCTATTCTCCCCCTGATAAGACAATAAAATTACGGAAAAGTTCCCCTCAACCTTTATTTTTTCAAGGATGAGGCCTCTTTAAGAGACATAATGTACAGCAAAAAATGTTCTTTTCAAACGCTTTTTTATCGCTTCCAGCTCATATTAAGGGATTTTATCTATCCTTTTTTTGGTCTTTTCCAGGAGAAAAGATGATAAAAATTTTTTTTCGATTTTTTTTCACAGCTATCCCATAATTTTGTAAAAATGGCATATTTTTACAAAATTATGTGCGTAAAGAAATCTGCTTTTAAAAAAGTGATTTTGTCAGATTTTTTCAAAAATACTTCTTTATCCTGTTTTGTGCAACCTTCAGGAAAGAGCCCCAAACGCATTTTACTTTTTTCTCTCCCCTCTCCCCCTCACTTTTTCCTTTTGTGCAGTCAAACTCT
>JAZKZE010000036.1:0-36553 GCA_045612485.1 Victivallales bacterium
TGTATTCCACGGAAAATTCTCCGGTATAGATCCTTTTGCGCAGCTCCGGAGTCAGGGCAAAAAAGGTTTTTCCTTCCGGATCCAGAGCCAAAGAAATATAGCCTTCCTTTACGGCAGCTTCCTGTCCGTCGGGAAGAGTGACAATACCATCCGTGAGCTTTTCTTCATCCAGCGGAACTGTTGCCGCCTTTACTTCCGTATAAACACCGTTGATATAGGCATAGCCGGCAATTTCAGAGGAAAGATTCATCCCGTCACAAACAGTAAGAGAATCTTTTTTTTCTCCTTTGGTGACCTTGAAATAACCGTAATAAGCGTCGGATGGGGCGGGCAGATCCAGAAAGATCCTGGAATTTTGTCCTGTGGAGGTAAAATTTACAGCAGGAAGGGATACTGCCGGATTCATCCGGATCTGAATATTTTTCAGAAGCCGGAAAAGATCCTCCCAGCTCTCTCTTTTCAGCCATACAAGATCATTCATCTTTTGCTCCCGCAGGATCCGGAAGGTTTTCCTCCAGCCGGATGAGTTTCCAGGGGGCATACTGCACATAGGAAACATTGATGACGGTAAATGTATCTCCCAGATCCCGGAAATCCATATTTCTCAACTGGTAATCCCCTTTGGGAATACTTCCTCTGTCAAAACCCGGAACGGCAAAGTTTTTGACGGAAACAAATCCGGGGGAAAGATGACTTTCCAGTTCATCCGCCCCGAAACTTGCGGTAAGGCATTTTCTTGTTCCTGTGATAGTGATAATGGCTCGCCGCATAATAAAACAATCCGCAAAGGATTGCCAATCGGGATAAAAATTGAAAAATGTGTTTCCGGAATCCGCCCAGAGAGCAGCATAATTGCCGAACCCTCTTTCTTCTGTGAAATCCGTAGGCTGTGCCGGACGTTCCTGAAAAGAAACACTGCCGCCTGTCCTTATAAATCTGTCACCGTAGGTAATACTGCTTACTGCCATAACGTTCCTTTCTTTTGAAAATTCATTATTTTCTGCGGAAGACTGCTTTATCCGGGTATATGCGTCAAATATTCTATGTACAAAAATCTGCTGTTTCCTTGCTAAAAATCCCTTCCTGATGTATATTAATACTTTACCTATGCTGAAAAAGAGGAAGAGAAGAATATGCAGGATGAGATGAAAGAAATACGGCGGGAGGATGTTTCAGAAAAAAAAGAGGATTCCCGTCCTGTCCTTTCCGGAACGGAAAAAGTACAAATCCGGAAAAATATCTCTGAAAAATGGGCGCAGATCAGGCTTGTTGACAGAGGCAGACTGAAATCTTTGCGGATACGGGTGGAAGAAGAACTGGAAAAGTATTCCTTCTCCTCCTCCCTGAAAAAGTTTTCTTTTCTTCTGGATGCCTTTGCCGCAAAGAATCTTAAAAATTTTTCCTCTTCCATGCAGATCTCTTTTCCGGAGAATCTTCCCATTTTTCCGCAGACGGAAAATATCTGCAATGCTTTGAAAAACAATCAGACCGTTATTGTCTGCGGCAGTACCGGATCGGGTAAAACGACCCAGCTGCCGAAAATAGCCATTAAGGCAGGGTTCGGACAGCTGGGCAGAATCGGCTGTACCCAGCCCCGGAGACTTGCCGCCACCGCCCTTGCAAGAAGACTTGCAGAAGAAACCCGTACGGAAATGGGAAAGGAGGTTGGATGCAAGATCCGCTTTGATGACAGAACGGAAGAATCCACGGTCATCAAATTTATGACGGACGGTATTCTGCTTGCGGAAACAAGAAGTGATCCGCTGCTTCTGCAATATGACTGTATCATCCTTGACGAAGTACATGAGCGCAGTCTGAATATCGACTTTCTTCTGGGCTATCTGAAACTGCTTCTTGCCAAACGCAAAGACCTGCGGCTTATCATCTCTTCCGCTACTCTGGAATCCGGCAGGATATCGGAATTTTTCTCCAATGCCCCTGTTATTGAAGTGGAAGGGGGACTTTATCCCATTGAGGATTGTTATCTGGAACCGGAGGAGGAAGAGGAACTTGCCGATCACGTTGCCAGAGCAGTGGATTTTCTGCGGGAACTGGATGATACAGGGGATATTCTCGTATTCCTTCCCGGGGAACGGGAAATTCGGGAAACTCTGGATAAACTGGAAGGCCGTAAATATCCCTCTATGGAGATCCTTCCTCTTTTCGGCAGACTTTCCGCTTCCGATCAGAACCGGATCTTCAGCCGTTCCCGTTTCCGCAGAGTCATCCTTGCCACCAACGTGGCGGAAACCTCCCTTACCATTCCCGGAATACGTTTTGTGGTGGATTCCGGACTGGTGCGTTTAAGCCGGTATAACCCGAAAAGCCGTATTCAGGAATTGCTTGTGGAGGGTATTTCCCAGGCAAGTGCCAGACAACGCAGAGGACGTTGCGGACGTTTGCGGGACGGGGTTTGCGTGCGTCTGTATTCGGAAGAAACTCTTCAGGAAGCTCCCCCTTATACCGCCCCGGAGATCCAGAGAACTTCTCTTGCCGGAGTCATTCTGCAAATGGCATCTCTCAAACTTCCTCCAGTTGAGGAGTTTCCTTTTGTTGATCCGCCAAGCATTTCTCTTGTCCGGGAAGGCAGACGTACCCTTGAAGATCTTCACGCTCTGGAAAAAGATTTTTCCCTCACCCGTACCGGCAGGCGTCTTGCTGAACTTCCCCTTGACCCCCATCTGGGAAAAATGCTTATGGACGGGGAAAAGACGAAAGTTCTTTCCCGGATGCTGGTCATTGCCGCATTTCTGAGTATTGCCGATCCCAGGGAAAGACCTTTTGAACGGGCAAAAGAGGCGGATGAAGCCCAGAAGGCTTTTGCTTCAGATCTTTCCGACTTTATGGGAATACTCAAACTCTGGATCGCTGCCATGGAATCCATGGGGGAAGGCAGAAGTAAAAGTGCCTTGAAAAGGTTCTGTGCAAAAAATTTTCTCTCCTTCCGCCGTATGACCGAATGGCGCAATCTTGTAGAGGATCTCGGAGAACTCTTCCCTGTTCCCGAAGGAAAAAAGCCGGTTCTTCCGGAAGAGCTGCAATGGGAGGAGTGTGAAAAAGATTACAACAATATCCATAAATGTATTTTAGGGGGACTTCCCCGCAATCTGGCTCTTTTTGATCCGGAAAATAAGAATTACATGGATATGGGCAGTAAGCGTTTCATCCTTTTTCCAGGTTCCGGACTTGCAAAAAGAAAAAATCCCCCCAAATGGCTTTTGTGTTTTGCTTTGATGGAAACAAGCCGGGTGTTCGGCAGAATCAATGCGGAGGTGAAACCGGAATGGCTGGAAGAGGTTGCCCCCCACTTGTGCCGTGCTGCATACGATAATATTTACTGGGATGAAAAAAGCGGTTTTGTGTATGCCCGTGAACAGCTGCGGGCCGGTTCATTGCTGATCCATCCCGGACGCCGCCGTCATTACGGGAAGATCGATCCTGCGGAATCACGGAAAGTCTTTATCCGGGAGGGGCTGGCACAGGGAAAAGTATATCTGCACAACTGTGCATGGCTGGAAAAATATAATAAACTGTATAAAAAACTGCGCTCTTTTGAGATAAAGATGCGGCATCCGGATTCCCTTGTGGATGAAGAGGCTCTTTTCCGTTATTTTGATGGAAAACTGCCTGCGGATATTGTTGGAACGGAAAGTTTCAAACATTATAAGGAGGATTTTGCCCCTGCAGAAGAGGAGATCACATGGGAACATGAAAAACTCGAGGAAAAGGATTTTCCCGATTATATCCATGCCTCCCGGATGCGTTTCCCTTTGCGGTATATTTTTGACTGCGAAAGCAAGTATGACGGTATTACGGTTCGTATTCCGGAAAACTGTCTGAACCTTTTTGATCCCCACAGAGCTGATTATCTTGTGCCGGGGTATCTTTACTGGAAGGTGGAGTTCCTTCTGCGGGGACTGCCCAAGAGTATAAGAAAAGAACTCAATCCCATGAAGGATTGTGTGAAGGAGTTTATTCTCCTTTGCAATAGCGGGGAAATTTTTATTGAAAGACCTTTGACGCATACTCTGAAAGAATATCTGGAAGAGTATTACGGACTGGAAGTGGAGCGTTCCCTTCTGGAAGAACAGGAACTTCCCCCTTACCTTGTGATGAAAATAGCATTGACCGGAGAAAACGGCAAAGTGATAAAAGTTCTGGACAGTTTTCCCGGAAAACATGAGATCAGTTCCCGTCTTTCCAATGAGCTTCCTGCGGCAAAAAAATATACGGTAAGCGGACATACTTCCTGGCCCTTTATTACGGATCTGCCTTACAGTGTGGAAGCATCCCCCAAATCCGGCAAGACGGCATATCCCGCTTTGGTGGATGAAGGAGAAAGTGTGGGGTCTTCCCTGTTCCTGGATGAATATGATGCAAAGAATCATCATAAAGAAGGGCTTCTGCGGTTATTGAAATTACGTTTCCCCCAGTTGGCGAAAGCCTTGAAACAGGGAGCAAAACTTACCCATAATATCCAGTTGTCCTTTTTCCTGAATTATCCTCAATGGAAAGAGGATCTTGCAGATATTTCCATGCTTCAGGCTTTGGAAAATGCTCCGGAAGATGTAAGAACGATGCAGGATTTTGAAGCAGCGTGTGAACAGGTTTCCAGTCATGCTGCGGAGATCTCTTCCGCTATTCTGGATGAACTGGAGGAGATCCATTTCCATTACATGAAAGCGGAAGGGGCTTTGAAAAAGATCCGCAGTGATTCTGAAACAGCGGACGATGTGAATACCCAGCTTGATTTTCTTTTCCGCCCGGGATTTCTCCGCTGTCCGGAAGCGGTGGACAGATATGCCCGGTATCTGAAAGGGCTTACCATCCGTCTTGAACGTGCGGCAAGTTCCTCTTTGCAGAAAGATCTTGCCAAAGGGGAGAAGATCGCCCCCTTTATCCGCAAGTTCCATATAGCGGCGGAGTCTCTGGAAGTTCCGCTGGAGAAAAAACAGTCATTGTATGAATTTTTCCTGCTGCTGGAGGAGGCGAGGATCTCTGCTTATACTCCGGAGATCTCCTCCCTTGTAAAAGCATCCCCCGCCAAACTGGAACAGGCATGGGAGAATGTTTCCCTTTAGCCGGAAATGGAGTGTGGGTCATGAACAGTAAAGATCATCTTGTTACTCTTGAACGGTGCGGATTTTTTATCTGTTCTCCGGTGGATTCTGTCCGGCCCTTTATCATTCCCGAAGGGGAGGAGTATGTGGAGATCCTTGCCGGGGGAAAACTTTTTTTTGAAGTGGACGGCAGGGAAAAAGAGATGACTCCGGGAACGGTATTCTGGCATATCGCCGGGGAAAAAACTATTTGCAGGACTTCTGCAAAAGATCCCTACAGGTGTTATGTATTTCATTTCCGGGTAAACGATTTTTGCAGACCCGCCCCCAGAGTAAGCTGCTGGAGGGATGAAAAAAGTGTGCTGGAATTTTCCTCGGATTGTCTGCATACCTATCAGAAGGGTGGCTATGACAGGGAACTTTTTACTCAATATGTGTATTCCACCTTGCGCTGGCACGCTCTGACAGACCAGATCTCCCGTAAAGAATATCCGGTTCCTTTGCGTAATGCTCTTCTCTTTATGGAGAAAAATTTTTCCGCTCCGGAACTTTCCGCTTCTCTCATTGCGGAAAAAGCAGGGATCAGCCGGCCTTATCTTTTTGATCTGTGCAGAAATTTTCTCGGGGAATCCCCCTGCATGTATCTTCAGAAAAAGAGGGTGGAACATGCCGGGAGATTGCTGATGACAAGCACTCTTCCCATCAAAGATATAGCAGAAAGATGCGGATTCGCCTCTATTGAAGTATTTTACAGAGTCTTCCGCAGGTACCGGGGAACGACTCCGGGCAATTACAGACAACTATACAATATCTACCCCCGCTGAAAGATAGATTTTCTCCGGGAAAATTTGTATTTTTCACTGCATCATTGTATATTAATAAAAAGAGAAAACTTCTGAAATACCATGAAAGGATTTGCAATATGAGCGAAGAAAAAAAATGTTCCGGCAACTGTGAAAGCTGCAGCAGCAAAGAAAAAGAAAATTGTGCATTGAATGAAACTCTCGGAAAGATCAAACACAAGATCGTTGTGATGTCCGGTAAAGGCGGTGTGGGGAAAAGTACTGTTTCCGTAAACCTTGCCTATTCTCTTGCTCTTGCAGGATTCAGAGTGGGGCTTCTGGATGTGGACGTTCACGGACCCAGTATCCCCAAGATGCTCCATCTGGAAAAGAAGGAACTGGAAGCCGCCGGAAACGGCAGGATCATGCCCCATGAAGTTGCCGGACTGAAAGTCATGTCCATTGGTTTTATGCTGGAAAATACAGATGATCCTGTTGTATGGCGCGGTCCCATGAAGATCGGCGTCATCCAGCAGCTCTTTACAGAAGTGGAATGGGGGGAACTGGACTATATGGTCATCGACTGTCCTCCCGGAACAGGGGATGAACCTCTTACTGTCTGCCAGACCGTAAAGGATAAAGGCGGAAGTGCCGTCATTGTTACCACTCCCCAGCAGGTTGCCTCTTCCGATGTGAGCAAGAGTGTGAATTTCTGCAAACAGATGCAGTTCCCCATTACCGGACTTATTGAAAATATGAGTGGTTTTGTCTGCCCCAAATGCGGGGAAGTTACCGATATTTTTGCTTTCGGCGGAGGAGAAAAACTTGCTGCTTCCTACAATATAAACTTCCTGGGTAAACTCCCCATTGATCCGGAAGTATGCAAAGGTGGCGATGAAGGCAAACCCTTTGCCTATTACCGTTCCGAAACTCCGGTAGGCAAGGCCTTTGCCGCCGCAGTGGAAAAGGTGGAAGACGTTCTCCAGTAAAAGAGACGGAAAAGGTATGCGGCAGCAAGAGATAAAATATATTCTTGTGGCGGACAGTCATCTGTCCGGAGAGGATACGGATCCCGCCACCGGGGAATTTTTTGTCATGCTTGACCGCATCGCCTCTTTTATTCTCAGACAGAAAAAAGATTCCCGGCCTGCCCTTGTATTTCTCGGGGATATTTTTGAATTATGGATCGCTGTACGGGGATATGAAAATTCCTGCCATGAGAGATTCCTTGCCTGGTGCGGAAAATATAAAGAGGAATTTCCTGTATATTTCATTGAAGGAAATCATGAATTTTTTGTTACCGGCAGGTATGGAAAGAATTTTTCCTGCTGTACTGCCGGGCAGATAGAAAGGGACGGGGTCGTTTTTCTGCATGGGGATCTTATCAATCTCACTGACTGGAAATACCGTTCCTTACGCATCCTGCTGCGGAATCCCTTTACAGCATTTCTGCTTTATCTTTTTGCAGATTCCGGTGGAAAGTCTGTGGCGGAAAAAATACGCAATACTCTCAAAGGAAGCAATCTGGAGAATAAAAAATATTTTCCTTTCTCCTTTATGAAAGAGAGAGCATACAGCCTTTTCAAAAATGATAAAGGTATCCTGATTGCGGGTCATTTCCATGATCAGCATATCTTTTCTTCTGAAAATGGATTGCAGCATATTTATACTCTTCCTGCATGGAAACGGGAAAATGGCTATATAGGCTGCCTTTCTTCTGATGGAAAAATGACAGTCTTTCCATGGCAAAAATTGCCGGATTGATATAAAGAGAAAGAAAACAGTATGGTAAAGACAAATGTTGTACGGCTCCTTACGGCGGCGGAACTTCCTTTCAAAGTATTGGAGTATTCTGTTGCCGACGGCAGAGTGGATGCTATGAGTATAGCGGAAAAGACCGGGGAGGAACCCGATCAGACCTTTAAAACTCTTGTGACGGAAACGCCGAAAAAGGAGTATTTTGTCTTTGTTATTCCCGCCCCCGCCACGCTGGATTTGAAGAAAGCTGCTGCCGCCGCCGGAGTAAAAAATCTGGATATGATCCCCCAGAAGACTCTTTTCCCCCTTACCGGCTATGTGCATGGCGGCTGTTCCCCTATCGGTATGAAACGCTCCTTTCCCACTTTTATTGATGAAACCGCCATTCTTTTTGACCATATCAACTTCAGTGGCGGACATCTGGGGGTAATGATCTCCATGGAACCGGAAACTGCCTGCAAGTTTATCGGGGCGGAATTTGTGGATCTTACAAGGTGATTATATTTTATTATCTTTTTCCGGTGAAAAATACTTTTTTGTCAGCATATAGGCAAATGCTCCTCCCATAAACAATACTCCCAGAAGCAGAAATGCAATCACTTTGTGCAGGGTATTGAAGGATGCAATATCTACAGTATAGATTTTTACGAGGGCGGTGAGAAACAGCAGTAAAGCACCAAGCCGCATTGCCTTTATCTTTTTTCTGATCCCGTATCCCAGAAGCAGAATACCGGAAACAGCCCACCAGACCGTCAGTCCGCCGTTACGGAACTCTTTCAAGGCAGGATTTTCAGCAAAAAATGTATAGATCTCAATAGAGGTATAGACAAGAAATGCCGCCGTCCCGGCAATAAAGAAAACATTCCGCAACAGTTTATCTTCTTTTTCTTTACTTGCCAAAAGCAGGAAACCGGAGGAGGGCAGGGCAAGGGAAAATACTCCCATGGTAAAAAATCTTGTAACGAATTTTCCTGCCAGACCGTGTTCATTGGTTATAAGAATGAAAAGCAACGCTCCGGCACAGGATAATATACCGAAAGTGGAAAGTACTTTTTCCTTACTTTTACTGTAGGCATAAATAAGGATAAATCCTAAAACAGACCAGGAGCAGATCCATGCCCCTTTCTCTTTGAATGTAAGAGGTACGGCAAGAAAAAGGGTAAACAGTGAGGCGGCAAGGAAGGCACTGAAAAGTTTTCTTCCGTCCTCTCGGAGTTTTCGTAAAAGGATCCCTGCTGTTAACGTACATGCACAGAGGAGCAGGGCAAAAGAGCCGGAAAATACGCCTTTATAAACTTCCGGGACAAAGTTGTGTATAACAGTAACTCCCAATGCAAGAGTAAAAACATTTGATCCTACCGGCAGCAGCCATTCCGTAAGGGCAAAAGCGTGTTCTTTTTTTCTGATAAGCGGGATCAGAAGATAGATAAGAAAAAGGATGAAAAGAAAAAGCAGTGTATAATGATCTGTCTTTCTGAGCCTGCCGAAAACTGCCGTAAAAGCAAAAAGAAAACTTACGCAGAAAGCGGTACATTCCAGACTCCGCCAGCGGTGGATACGGGAAATAATAAGGACTCCTGCGGAAATCACTGCAAGGTATGCTGTAAATGCTGTCACATTCCCGCTGGAAGAGGAAAGAAGTACAGGAACAAGATAGCCTCCGGCGCAGCCGGTAAGAGCAAGGGGGAGGAGTTTGTATTTTGCGGCGATACTCATGGAAACTGCCGAAGCAAGGAGCATAAAAAGAAATGCTGTCCAAATCGGGAAGAGATGATAGAATTTATATCCGGCAAAAGCTCCCATATAGAAGGTTACTGTCCCAATGGAAAGCAAGCCCACGGCAAGAAGGTGGAAACGTTTGTTTATACCATAGTATCCGGCGGCAAAAAGGAGGATCGAAGTAAGAAAAGTTCCTGTAATACGCACCGGCGGTGTGACCAGTTCTTTTTCAATGGAATATTTCAGAAAAAATCCTATGCCGCAAAGCAGGATGATGACACCGGAACGGATCAGCCAGGTAGTGGCAACGGCATACTCTTTTGAAATCTCTTCCCTGTTATAATGCCCCATAACGAACCACTTGCAGAAATTTGCCCATAAAGACTCTTTTCCCCCTTTTTTTCCTATGGCGGGAGGCTGTTTTTTTATTTCCGGACGGGGTGGGATATTTGTCGCTTCCTGCGGGACAACAGAAGAGGTAACGGGAGTTTTCTGCTGAACCGGCAAAGGCTTTTCTTTTTCCTTCAGCAGTTTTTTCAGCAGATCTTCCAACTGTGTCAGACGGGAACGGAAAAAAATAAACTGGCAAAACTGGATAACGACAATCAGCAGAAGAAATAAATTCAGAATAAGGGAAACAACGGATAAAATCATCTGTTCCATACTCATGGAAACACTCTTTTCCGCAAAACGCTTTTGTACCGGAAAAAGCCGCTCTTCCGACATTATTCCGGGATGGATCAATCTTGAAGAAACGAACTGAATGTCAAAAGAAAAAATGGAGCCGGCAGTCGGATTCGAACCAACGACCGACGGTTTACAAAACCGTAGCTCTACCACTGAGCTATGCCGGCAAATCATTAAGATACTATAATATTGCACAACTTTTGAAAAAATCAAATATAAAATTGAATTTTTTTCTTATTTCTTCTTGAAAAACTCTTTTTTTCAGGGTAATTTAAGGTAAAACCGGAAAACAAGGAGAGTAAAATGATCATTGATGCCCATGCACACATATATGAATATTTACGTCCCTACGGTCCCTGGGGGGAAGGGAGAGCCATCGGTAAGGGAAAAATCCGCTGGCCTGACGGTATCGAAATGCAGTTTTTCCCTCCGGAATATGGGGATACCGGATTCAAGGTGGAAGCACTTTTGCAGGTACTGGAGGAAAATAAAGTAGATAAAGCCGTCCTTATGCAGGCTCAAAACTACGGGTTCCAGAATGATTATGTGGCGGAGTGTGTGAAAAAATATCCGGACAAATTCAGAGGGGCATGTATTTTTGATCCCTATGGAAGAAAAGCTATGGATCTCTTCAAATATTTTGTGGAAGTCCAGGGGTATAAAATCTTGAAATTTGAGTTGAGTGAGTGCTGGGGGCTTTCCGGTATCCATCCGGATATTTCTCTGGATTCCCATATTTTCCAGCCTGTCTGGGAGTATGCGGAAAAAAACAATGTGATTATTGTTATTGATACAGGTTTGCGCAATTCAAAAGGGTATCAGCTTTATCCCATTGCCAGGGTAAAGGAAAAATTCCCGGCATTACGTTTTGTATTGTGTCATGCCCTCTTCCCCTGTGATGACGGATATAATGATACCAGACTCAAAATGATGCAGGAAATTGCTGACGGAAAGACTTACTTTGATATATCCAGTGTCTTTTCCGGTTCCCCCTATCCTTACACTGATACTCAGGAGTTTTTGCGGAAACTGTGCGATATTGCCGGAGCGGATCACATGATGTGGGGTACAGACTGCCCCGGTATCCTGAACAATAAAGGATTCTACGGCAGAACATTGACCTATCTGCGGGAAGGAAACCTTTTCTCATCCGGAGAACTTGCTCTTATTTACGGTGAAACCGCAAAAGATCTTTACGGTTTTTAAGAAAAAAAAGGGTGAAAATCCTTTTGAGGAACTTCACCCTTTATTTATTTTTTCAGCAGAAAATCCACTGCATCAAGAATAGTTTCCTGTATGGGAAAACCTTCTTTACGGACACTTTCTTCATCTTTTTTTCCGTGACCTGTAAGCACAAAACAGCATCCGGCGCATTTTGCATTCCTTCCCGCTTGCATATCGGTAAGGCGGTCACCGATCATAAAGGAGGAGGATAGATCTATATCCCATTCCTTTGCCGCTTTCAACAACATTCCCGGACCGGGTTTACGGTTTTCACAATAAGTGGAATATTCCGGGATCACCCCTTTTCTGTGATGGGGACAATAGTAGAAGGCGTCCGGGGCGTGTCCTGCTTCCGTCTGTAAAAGTTCACACAGTCGTTTTTCCACGGCATAAACATCTTCCATGGTGTACCAGGAGAGAGCCACCGCCCCCTGATTGGATACCACAATGGCAAGATAGCCCGCTTCATGGATCTTTTTTACAGCCTGAGCTGCACCGGGAGTCAGGAGGACTTTTTCCGGCTCAAAAAGAACACCTGTTTCTTCATCACCTTCTTCATTAAGGACTCCGTCCCGGTCAAGAAAAAATGCTTTTTTCATTTTGCAGCAGTTTTTTCCTCTTCCAGGCTGACCACTACATCATCCACAAGAGCATCCAATGCACTGATACTCAAAGCTACCCACTCATTGGCGGCAATGGTGTAAGTACCGGTAACGGTCTGGGGGTTATCTGTAAGCACGACGACTTTATTCAGACTGTGGGGCAGAAATTTTCTTGTATAACCATGTTTTGCTTTGGGATCTTTCACATCGGAATAACGGTAAAAGGAGACAGAAAGTTTGCCTTTGCCGGACACGGTAAAAGAGTATTGGATCTTACGGGGTTTGCTGCTCTGCCATACTTTGGAGGCGGTAAGGTACTGATGGATACCGCCATTAACCTTTGCCTGATTGCCTTTTTCCCCCTTGAGGATCACGCTGTTTTTGGAAAAATTCCAGTTTTTTGCCTTGGACGTTTTTGTGTCGATCTCTTCAAAAGATCCGTTAAAAGCCTGATTGACAGGGGCTTTTACGGTCTGGGCATAAAGGGCGGAAACTGCAAGAAAAGCAGCAAGAAAAATTGTGATTTTTTTCATTTTATATTCCTTTCATCAAAAATTTTATTTTACAAGTCTTACGGAAAGATCATCAATGATCGCATCACTTGCGGCAAAATCAAATGCCACCCATTCATTGGGGGCAATGGTGTATTCGCCGTGGAAGATCTGCATTTTTTCCGTGAGAGTATATACCCCCCCCTTTCCATGCTGCGGAAAATGGGTACGGACATAACGATGTTTGGCTTTGGGATCGGTTTTGTCGGAGTAGCGGAAGAAATTGACAAAAAGTTTTCCTTTGCCTTTTGCACGGAAAGTATAGGCGATCTTTCTGGCATATTTTTTCTGTCCCACATCCCCGGACGCCATAAGCTGATAAGCATCCCCGGGGGCAAGTTTCAATGCGTAGGAACCATTTTCTTTTACCAGAGAGGAATTTTTTCCTCTGACTGTCCAGTTTTTCGCCTTTTTTGTCTTTGCATCCACATCATCAAAAGAACCGTTTTTGATGTGGGGATCACCGATCTCCATGGGGCGGAAGGCGGAAATATTATGGTATAAAATTCCGTCCAGAGAGAAACTTCCCGCCATGTTTTCATCCGGAAGGATGCCGTCCTTCACTCTTCTGTTTCTGGCAAAATTGACCTTCCATATATCTCCTCTTTCCGGTCTTTTCAGACGGGAAACAGGGATCTTCATTTCGATAACATATCTGTCAGAATGGATTTTGGTTTTTACCTCCACCGGAAGATCATAACTTACTTTTGCTCCGGGCCCCAGTTCATCATAAATGACACCTTTGGGGTTGACTGCAATATGATAATAGGAGTTTGCCGCGGTGGGGGGATAAAGGAAGATCTCGATACCGTCATCTTTCCATACATCATGGTCTTTTCTGCCGTTCATGACCATTTTTCCTGTATTGGGTTCTTTTGCCTCAATAAGGAAATAGAGATTTTCGTTATCGGAAAGGATACCGAAGGAGGTGGCAAGAGTATCGGGAAGATCCAGCTTCTTTTCGGTGAAGGGCTGCTTCAAGCCTTTTGTAAGATAGAACGCTCCCACCCATGCAGGATCATTACCGTTTCCGTCGATTTTTATTTTGGACTTGGCAACAGGTGCACGCAAAGTGTTGCCGAATTTTGCTTTCATGGCTTCATTGGGCTTGATCCAGTAACTGGTAAGATAATGACGGTCTTTTTTCAGACGGTACTCAAGGATCTTATCGCCTTTGGCAAGCTTGTCAGCCTCATCCAGCAGAGCGAGAAGTTTTTCTTTTGCTCCGGGAGCATTGAGAATATTTGCCCGTCTGTGGTCACCGTGAGGATATCCCAGGCACTGGGGAGTATTGTTCCAGAGTTTTCTGCGGTAGTTATGGTATTTTCTCATGGGGACGGCTGCTTTGCCGTAGTAGAGATTTTCCGCTTCTTCCAGAAGTTTCTCTTCATCCAGAGAGGGATCCCATAAAAGTTTGCCTGTTACAAAAGCCCACTGCCAGATGGAGGGTTTGATATCCCCTCTTGTATCATTTTTCCGGGGAGGATAGAATTTACTGTCAGCAAAATATCCCTCTTCCTTCCAGCCTGCCATACCCAGTTTTTTGTAAAGACGCAGGTCATGTGCCTGGACTTTTTCGTTACAGGTATAATAAGGGGGAGAGGCGGCAAAGTATTCATAAGTATAGACTTGCGGGGCAACTTTCAGCCAGCCCAGAAGCAGCTGATAGAGCCGGACGTTCCGGGGACAGGAGGGATCGTCCAGATTATGTCCGTAACAGCGTCCGTGGGGGCAGTATTGTACCTTGATACGGTCATCCAGTTTGACACCGGAAGGCAGTTCCCTGTATGTGTGATAACTCCAGGTACGCAGATCCGCATCGGGGTATTTTTTCAAGACTTCATCGGAAATGACTTTCACTGTTTTCTGGAATCTTGTGGAAACATTCTGGAAACCTGCGGCAACGGTATCTGTTCCGTCAAGAGCTTTACATTCTGCACATTCGCACCAGCCGTCATTTACATCCACCATACCGAAAAGGTAACTGCCGATGCCGCCTGTACTGTCCAGTTTTTTGATGATATACTCTTTTACAAGTCTGCGTACATCCTTATTGGCAAGGCAGTACTGACTTCCTTTTTTCCGTTTGCCGTCGATGAGGGCAAAATATTCCGGATGTTTTTCAAAATAGACTTTTGCAGGAATGGGGGTGGCAAATGTGAGATGTCCGCCGCCCAATGTCTGCATGGTACGGGGAATACGGGGAGCATAGAATTTATACCAGATGGAATTTTTATTGTTGTATGGAATCGGTCTTCCGTAGGGGGTGGGAGTCTGATAGCCGTTGCGGTTTGCCCAGATCTTGCCGTTATAGGGGATCACATTGCCGAAGGAGCCGCACTGGTCGATACGGCGGAAGGCAAAGGCGGGTTCCCGGAATTTTTCATAATCGGGGAAAGAGATCTCTTTCTTTTTGGGAACATATTCGCCGCTGTCCACCTTATCGGCGGCGACAAGCCAGCGGATACCGTATTTATCCTCCATAAACTGATAGGTTGCATAAAGATCGGCTACTTCACTTTTTCCAATGATGTAAAGAGTATTCCCTTTTGCGGAAATATAATAGGCTTCAGCTTGTTTTGCTTTTTTCAGAGCCTTTTTTGCGGAAGATGGGATGTTTTTGAGTGTATCCAGAGTTCCGATAAAGATTTTTACAGGAGCATTGCTTTTTCCCTTGACGATCTTCAGTTTTTTTCCGGAAACTTTTTCTGTGTAATCAGAAAGTTCCTTTGCGGCAAGTTCTGTACCGGGATAGGGATTTTCCGGAAGAACGATTTCTGCAATTTTATTTCCTTTTACCAGATCAAATCCCATAAGGAGATTGGCTCCGGAAAGGAGAAAAACTGCAAGCGTGACAGTAAAAAGAGAGCTTCTCATAAATACTTTTTCCTTTTGTTTTATGTGTTATTTTTATTTGAATTTGCACCAGCCGGTTTTTGTATTGGTATCGGTAAGATCTCCAGCCCATGCACACTGTCCGAGAGTACCTTTGGCAGGTTCAACTGCAGCCCATGTGGAGCCATAGGGATTGAAGGGATTGTTTGCTTTGAATGCCTCTACATGCCAGTCGGCGTAAAGAATATTGAAAGAGCGCAGCCCATGTACCGGACGGGTCTGATTGATATTCGTACTGCTGTAATAACCCATGGTAATACTTGTTTTATTGCTGGATTCCAGAAGAACAAACTGTTTTGAGGGTTCGGTACAGCGTTTCTGATTGATGAATTTGTAATTGTTGCCGATGGTCATGTAGGGATACACATACCCCAGTGATCCATCAGTGGTGTCAGGATATTTTGACAGCATGGTGGGACAGCGGAAAACTTTGCTTTTTACATAATTGAGATGTATGCGTCCTTTTTGATCATCACTCAATGCGTGTGCCCAGGTTTGACTTCCCAGAGAATAGAAGGGATAATATTCCTTGTAATCCGAATGGTAGGCATTGAACACATAGCCTGCCTGTTTCAGGTTATTGGTACAGGCTATTCCCTGAGCCGCCTGTCTTGCC
The DNA here is from genome assembly GCA_045612485.1 of Victivallales bacterium. Taxonomy (GTDB): domain Bacteria; phylum Verrucomicrobiota; class Lentisphaeria; order Victivallales; family UBA1829; genus RGIG5327. The sequence goes on from JAZKZE010000036.1 coordinate 15,895, forward strand.
TTGTTCAATGCGGGAAGAAGCATCCCTGCCAGAATGGCGATAATGGCGATAACAACCAGAAGTTCAATAAGTGTAAATCTCTTTTTCTGCATAATTTTTTTCCTTAATTGAGGTGTGGATATCATTTTATTATATTATACAGCAAAAAAGCTGAAAAACAAGAGGTGCTTTTTCTTTAAAAGGGGTTTTCCCGGTAAATAAGAGTTTTTCCATTGAAAAAACATAAAAAAATGCTATTTTTAAAGAATCGTTTGTTACAGTAAAGAAAGGAATATAATGATTTTTGAAGGTGCTGTTCCTGTTGAAAACCAGAAACGCTCACAGCGTAACTGGCTTTGTTTTCTCCTGTTCAACGGTTTTGCCTATATGTGTCTGGGGGAAACGGTCATCATCCTGCTTGCCCTGAAACTGGGAGCATCCGATGCGGTGGTTTCTGCACTGGGAGCTATGGTATTTCTCTCCTTTCTTCTGCTGCCGCTGGGAAAAAAGGTCGCGTCAAAGATCGGGGCAGCCCGTTCCCAGAGTTTCTTCTGGGTGGCAAGGAACATTGCAGGGTTGCTTGTGGCGGCTTCTGTTCCAGTTTCCCTGTATGTGAGCCGTCTCCTTGCGGAGATCATGCTTCTTACAGGCGGTTTCTTTTTCTATGGATTCCGTGCCGCAGGTGTCATATTTTCCCAACCTCTTATCGGCGGGATCACCTCTCCTTCCGAACGGGCATCTTTCCTTTCCAAAAGCAATATCATAGGTACGGTGACAAGTTGTATCGCTCTTATTCTTGTTGCAGTGACCTGTCAGCTTACAGAAAGCGTTTGGGCATTGATGGCGATCGCCTTATGCGGTTCCTGTATGGGAATAGCCGGTTCCCGGTTTATTCTGGGGATAGATGAGTCCTCTGTCCTGCGGGAATCTGCCAAAAAGCCGCTTATAGGAGAGATCCGTACTGCGTTAAGTATGGATGTAGTGCGCAAACAGGTTGCGGGAACGTTCTGTGTCAATCTTGCCATCATTCTTCTTACACCGCCCTCTCTTATTACTGTAAAACGGGGATTCGGGGTAAGTGACGGCAATGCTGTAGTTTTCTCCCTGATCCAGTGGCTTGCCGCTATTGCCGGCTCCTATGTTGCTTCAAAAAGTGCGCGAAAATTAGGGCCCCGCCGGGTGGCGATCCTCTCCTACGGATTGATCCTCTGCATCATTCCCCTCTGGCTGTTACTGACCTCCTTTGCCGGACATTTTCCCAAAATTTGCCTCTTTTTCCCCTTTATGATCGCCGGATTCTGCTTTTTTGCATTGAATAATTCCATGACCCATTATTTTCTGCAAATGATTGAAGAATCCAAAAGGGTGGCTGTATCCCTTCTTATTTTCACCGCTTCCGGGGCCGGGGCGGGACTTCTGGCTTTATGTATTACAAGTACGGTTCTCAATTATCTGGAAAAAGGGCCTTTCGGAACGCCCGGTCCGGAAACATACCGTATCTATTTTATTATTGCGGGGATCATTCTTCTCCCCGGACTGCTTGTTCTTTCCACACTTACTCCCCTTCCTGTGGAAAAAAGAATGATCAAAAAATCCTGGCTGGACTTCCTCTGGTAAAAAAAAGTACCCGTCTGTACGGATCTGTACGGACAGAAAAAAAGACAGGTACAGAAAAATTCCGTACCTGTCCGTACTTATCCGTATTTATCCGTATAATTATTTCTTTTCCATTTTTGCCCAGGAATCTTTCAATGTAACGATACGGTTGAAAACGGGGGCTCCTTCTTTGCTGTCTTTGGTATCTACGCAGAAGTAGGCAAGACGTTCAAACTGGAAACGGTCACCGGCTTTGGCGGCGGCGAGAGAGGGTTCGATCTTTCCGGTAACAACTTTCAGAGAGTCTGCATTGAGATACTCTTTGTAATCTCCGGTAGCTTCACCCAGATCGGCAAGAGTGAACAATCTGTCATAGAGTCTTACTTCCGCATCCACTGCATGTTTGGCGGAGACCCAGTGGATGGTTCCTTTCACCTTTCTGCCGTCGGGGGAATTGCCGCCTTTGGAAGCGGGATCGTAGGTACAATGGATGGTTGTCACATTGCCGTCGGCATCCTTTTCAAAGGAGGTGCAGCGGACAAAGTAGGCACAGCGCAATCTGACTTCCATGCCGGGCGCAAGACGGAAGAATTTTTTTGGAGCTTCTTCTTTAAAGTCGTCCCGTTCGATATAAAGTTCTTTTGTGAAGGGAACTTTTCTTGTACCGGCTTCCGGATCTTCCGGATTGTTGATCACATCCATTTCCTCGGTAAGATCTTCCGGATAGTTGTCAATAACTACTTTTACCGGATCCAGTACTGCCATGGCACGGGGACAGCTCTTGTTGAGTTCTTCCCGGATAAAGTATTCCAGAAGGGAAAGATCGGTAAGAGAGTTATACTTGGTTGCCCCCAGTTCTTCACAGAATCTGCGGATCACGGAAGCAGGGACTCCTCTGCGGCGCAAACCGGAAATGGTGGGCATACGGGGATCATGCCAACCGTTGACATAATTTTCTTTCACAAGTTCCAATAATTTGCGTTTGCTCATTACCGTATAAGCCAGGTTCAGACGGGAGAACTCGATCTGTCTGGGTCTGGGTTCGGGGGCAACTGCTGCAAGAAGCCAGTCATAGAACGGTCTGTGGATCTCAAATTCCAGTGTACACATGGAGTGGGTGATGCCTTCCACAAGGTCTTCCAGCGGATGGGCAAAGTCGTACATGGGGTAGATGCACCATTTGTCCCCGGTACGGTGGTGGGAGGTGTGACGGATACGGTAGATGATGGGGTCACGCATGTGGATGTTGGGGGATGCCATATCGATTTTTGCCCGCAATACTTTCGTGCCGTCAGCAAATTCACCTGCCCGCATACGTTCAAAAAGATCCAGGTTTTCCTCAACGGAACGGTTGCGCCAGGGACTTTCCTTACCCGGAACGGTGAGAGTACCTCTGTATTCTTTCATCTCTTCATCGGTAAGTTCACACACATACGCCTTGCCGTCACGGATGAGTTTGCAGGCATATTCATAGAACTTTTCAAAATAATCGGATGCGTAATAAAGGTGTTCGCCCCATTCAGCTCCCAGCCAGCGTACATCCTCCATAATGGATTCCACATATTCCGTGTCTTCCTTCACGGGGTTTGTATCATCGAAACGCAAATGGAAAGTTCCTCCGTATTTTTTTGCAGTACCGTAATCCAGACAGATAGCCTTGGCGTGTCCGATGTGCAGATATCCGTTGGGTTCCGGAGGGAATCTTGTGACCACATGGGGGCATTTGCCTGCGGCAATATCCGCATTGATGATCTCATGGATAAAATTGGTGTTGCCGTTACCGGCAGCAGCATTTTCCGCTGCGGGATTTTTTTCGTTTTCGTTCATATTTCTATCCTGCTTTGTTAAAAAGGTTATATGTTTATTTTACTTTTATTTTTCCACATTGGGACCGATCCGCACATTGATACTGTCCGGTACGACGGAAAGGATGGTCAGCCCCTCCTTCTGTGCCCAGCATTTGACGGGGATGTTGTTGTAACGGCCGTTTTCTGTGATACGGGAGATGTCTGCATAGGGGACAATATCTTTTTCCGTAAGAGTTTCTATGGTGCTTTTCAGACCGGAAACCGTGATTTCCACTGTACGGTCAGAGATAATATCCACTCCGGTACGGGTATCAACAGAAGAATTCATCAGAAGTTTGACGGGACACTTGCTGAATGTCCTCTTCAAATGGGATTTATCCACATCCACAGAGACCTGTACCTGTTCCGGAGATACCTCCAACTGGGATTTTTCCGGAAGAGCGACCTTTGCTGTATAGATGAATGAGCGTGTAATTGTATGGTCAAGAGGGATCTCTTTTGTCCGCAGACTGGTAATATCCTTCAAAAGTTCCTCCGGTCCGGAAAGCGTCACGGTGCCCGGCTGGACAGAGGCTTTTACAATGGCATATCCTTCCGGCAGTTTGCCCTTCTGGGCAATATCCGCATCCACATTGACCGTCTTTGATACTCTTCTGTCGATGGAAACTGTTACTGTCTGCGGCTGGACGTCCGCCACACTCACTCCGAAAAATGCAGAGGTGCGGACATGATCTTTCAACTTGATCTCGTACTTTTTCTGTCCCGGAATCACTGTCAGGGGAACACGGAGCCTGACATCATTTTTCTGAATATTTTTTGACGCTATGGTACTGCATCTTAATATAACGGTCACATTCTGTGTTCCTGTAAGCAGATAATGCCCTTCCGGAATGGTGATCCTCACCGGAATATTTTCCACTTTGACCATGTGATGGGTCTTATTGCTGTGATAATAGGCAAAAATCAGCAGAGTGAGGGCCAGTGCCAGCAGTTTTCTTGCAGGGTCATTTTTGATGAAGCCGGGGGTCTTCTGATAAAGTTTTTCCCAGAATTTTCTGTTCAAGACACTCATTTCGCCCCCTCTTTTCTTTCACTCTGTTTCAGAAGGATCGCTTTATCCGGGATCATACTTTCAAAATGTTCCTGAATACGGCTTTTCTGGGAGGAATCCACCAGACGGTTCCGTAAAAAGGCAAGCAGATCCGCTTCTCCGGTATTCCGGATGAGTTTGCCCCGGTATGCCACACTTATCGTACCGGTTTCCTCCGATACGATCACTGCAATGGCGTCCGTTTCCTCTGTAATTCCCAGGCCTGCCCTGTGTCGTGTCCCCAGAACCTGATTTACCGGCATATCATGGGCAAGAGGGAGAATGGCATGGGCTGCAACGATTTTACTGTCCTTGATGATGACGCCTCCGTCATGCAGAGGTGAGTTGGGATAAAACAGACTTTGCAGAAGGGGTGCGGAGATCTTGCAATCCAGTGCTTCTGCGGAATTGATGATATACGCCATACCGATCTTACACTCAAAAATGATCAATGCCCCGCAATATCTGCGTGCCATCTGGAAAACAGCTTTTACCACTTCTTCAATAGCTTCAGACTGTTCCTGTTTTCTGTAAACGGAAACCGTCGTTCCCAGCAACGCCAATGCCCGCCGCAATTCCGGCTGGAATACAATGACCACCGCTGTAGCAAGTACCGGCCACAGATTCTGAAGCAGCCACCCCAGTACTTCCAGCTGCATATACTGGATGAGAATGATTGCGGCAATCAGGAAGATCACGATCCCCACAAGGATATAAACAGCTCTCGTCCCGCGGAGAAAGTATAAAATGACATATACAAGAAGAAAGATCAGGGAAAAATCCAGAACAGCCTTGAGGATACTCCAGCTCTGATTGAGCATTGCTGCATTTTCTGTAATGAATCCCATATTCCCGATCCTTCCTTTTGAAAACTTCCGGCTTTTAAGGCAGTAAATAAAACGCTGCCGTTATATATAATATAACGCCACTTTCCCTTTCTGTCATCAGCAGGAATAAAAAAATATGAAATATTTTCAGAATTTTTCTGCCGGATATACCCGGTAGAGTTCCATAGGCCCTTCTGAAGCAACCCTGTGAAGTTTTGTTTCCCGCATGAATCTTTCCTGATACTGTTTCGTGATCCGGTACAGTGCCAGATTGGTGATATATACTTGATTGCGGGAAAGGAGTTCTTCCGTTAAATACCACTTATCTCCGCAAGGACCGGTTTTTTCCGGAAATGTATCTGCAATTACAAAGGGAAATGTGGTAAATACCTTTTTTTCAGGCGATGCCCATAATGCCGCAGCATGATCCTGGGGAGAAGATGGCATTTTTTCTTTGAACGCCAGAGCAGATGTGATCTTTTCCAAAGCAACGGGTTTTCCGGCATATTCCAGTTCTCTGGAAAAAGGCAGGAGCGTAATGTCTTTCCGCAGATAAAATGAACTTAAACCCGGATTGAAGTTGATAATAAGATGTGATCTTTCCGGCAGATGTTTATTACAGAATTTCAGAAAAAGTATTTCTGAATAAGTAACAGGCAGCTCTTCAGAGGGAATTACAGAATTTGCAGCACCTGCGGCAAGAAGGGCGGATAAAGAAAAGGCAAAGGCAAGTTTTTTTATCTGCTTTCTCTTTGTGCAGAGAAGGATACCTCTCCATAAGGCAATACTTCCCGTACCCAGTGCCAATATGGAGGCAGGCAGAAAAAATCTTTCAAAACAGAAACAATGGAATATATACAATGAAATCAGGACAAGATAGTGGAAAAGAACAAAGAAAAAGCCCCATTTCCATACAGAAAAAATCTTTTCATCCGCTTGTTTTTTCCTTTGCAGAAAAATATAGAGTACACCGGAGAAAAGAAAAAAGAGAAATGGGAGAAGAACTCCCGCTGTTAAAAGCACCGGAAGATTTTTTTCTGCATAAGAAAACTGAAAGAGCAAAGAAGGAAAATCATAGGGAACAGGACACCAGTAATGGTAGCCGCTTCTTCTTATACTGCCGAAAGTTCTGTAATTATAATACAAAGTTCCGCAGAGAGTCAGAAAAGCGGGAATTACCGCTATCCCCCAGTATAAAAATCTTTTTTTCCACTCTTTTATACGGAAAAAGATCAGTAATACAAAGGGGAAAAGCATAAAATATCCGGTGGAACGGATGCCGCCTGCCCAGGCACATATAACGGCAGACAGAATAAGAAAAGAGAGAGAAAATTTTTCTTTCGATGCTGTTTTTACCAGCAGAAAAAGGGCAAGGGCAAGCAATGCTGTATAAGGGATCTCTGTCATGGCACTGTTGCAGAAAAAAATAAACTCGGGCAAAAACAGTAAAAAGGGGAGAGAAAGAAAAACTGCCGGAGAACTTTTCAGGATCTTTCCCATTCCGGCAAAAGAAAAAAGCAGCAGCAGTGCCGCAGAAAAACATCCGTAAACCCCCGCCAGTATATCCCCTGAAAAAAGCCATACCCAGGGAGCAAAAAATGTTGCCGGAAGAATAAAGGAATACCTCGATGGATACCAGGAATCATTCAGAAAAAAGCCGCATTTGCCGTTTCGGATGATGTGATATGCAGCAAGCGCATTTTCCGTACCGTCCGGAGCTATTGCAGGAAAAAAACTGCTTTCCGCAGGATAAAACGCTGTAAGGGCAAACAGAAAAACAAGAAGGAAAAGCAGTATGAGAAAAAATATACTTCTTTTCCTTTTGCCATCCATAGTATTTGCTTTCTCTTTTTATTCGTAACGCAGTGCTTCAATGGGGTCGAGTTTGGAGGCTTTCCAAGCGGGATAGAAACCGAAAAGGATCCCCACACAGGCAGATACGGCTACTGCGGTAAGCATCCCTCCGGGACTGGGTTCAATGGGCCACCCCAAATGGAGATTGACCATAACTGCCGCACCCCGCCCCAGAAGGATCCCGAACAATCCCCCTACAAGACACAGCAGAATGGATTCCACAAGGAACTGCTTGAGGATATCCCTTGATCTTGCACCCACCGCCATACGCAGACCGATCTCTCTTGTCCGCTCTGTTACGGAAACAAGCATGATATTCATAATGCCCACGCCGCCTACCGCAAGGGATATGAGAGCGACAACAAGAAGAAGATTGGTCATAAGAGTGCTTGTTCCGGAAAGAGTCTGCATGAAGGCCGCGGAATTCATGATACGGAAGTCATCTTCCTGATCATCTTTCAGCCTGTGCCGTTCACGCAGTACCCTTGTCACCTCCCGGACAAGACTGTTTACCTTTTCCGGCCCTGCCGCCATAAGCTGGATCTGGTCGATACGCTCAAATTTAGGCATGAGAAGTGTGTCTGTCGCAAGGTTGGAGGCCTGTTCCGGATAAAATGCCACGCCGGTAGCCGGATAAAGATCACTGGGGGAACTTGAGGGCGTGCTTGTGGTATTGCTGGCACTGCCGGTTTTGAATCCTGTGATACGCAGCTGGGCAGTTGACCAGGGCATGACGATCACATCATCTTCATCCATCCCCATCATATTCGCTCCTTTCGCCTGAAGAGTTCCGATGATACGGAAGGTCACATTTTTGATACGGATCTCCGAATCAATGGGGCTGTTGCCGCCGAAAAGTTCCTGAACAAGTTTCTGTCCGATAAGACACACTCTTGCTCTTGCATCCACTTCCCTGTCTGTAAAACATCTGCCCTCCGCCACTTTCCAGTTACGGATGACAAGATAGGCGGGACTTGTACCGATGATCAGATTGGGGACCCAGTTGAGATTGCCCGCCACAGCCTGACTGCCGGAGGAACGTACAATGGGAGCCACCGCAGCAGCACTGGCACATTCCAGCATGATGGCGGTACAATCATCTGCCGTAAGGGAAATGGCACTTCCTGCCGACTGACGCACGCCGCCGGGATGACGGGGGGCACCGCTCATTACAAGAATGGAATTTGCCCCCATACCTTCAATGGAACTTTTTATGGCACTTGCCGAGCCGTTGCCGATCTCCATCATGGCGATGACTGCGGCAATACCGATAACGATCCCCAATGCGGTAAGCAATGCTCTTGTTGGATTGCGCCGCAACGCTTTTACTGCTACGCCGAGAGTTTTCCATAAAGTCATTTTGCTGCCCCCTTTCTGCCGGATGCAAGACCCAGTCCGGCACACCCGGATATGGAATCAGCGGATGTGAATGCTCCGGAAACGATCGTTCCGTCATGGATATGGATCGTCCTTTTGGCGCAGTCCGCTACTTCGGTGGAATGGGTCACAAGGATAATGGTGATGCCTTCTGCATTGAGTTCTTCAAAAAGGTTCATCACATCCACACTGGTTTTGGAATCCAGATTTCCGGTAGGTTCGTCAGCAAAGAGTACCGGCGGACGGTTCACCAGAGCCCGGGCGATGGCAACTCGCTGCTGCTGTCCTCCGGAAAGCTGGGAGGGGGCATGATCCATACGGTCGGAAAGCCCCATGCGCTCCAGCATCTCTTTCCCTCTTTTTATAACTTCGGAATTGGATAAGCCTCCTGCGGTATAATAGAGAGGCATGATCACATTCTCCAATGCACTTGTACGGGGCAGCAGATTGAAACTCTGAAACACAAACCCGATCTTTTTATTACGGATCTGCGCTCTTTTGTCCCCGGAAACATTTCCCACCTCTTCCCCGTCAAGATAATATTCTCCGGCTGTGGGGCGGTCAAGGCATCCCAGAATGTTCATAAGGGTACTTTTGCCTGAACCGGAGGCTCCCATAAGTGCCACATACTCTCCGCGCTCCACTGTCATGGAAATTTTTTTGAGTACTGGTACTTCCAGTTCTCCGCCCAGAGAGTAGGTCTTGTCCACATCTCTCAATTCAATAAGCGGTCGTGTCCCGTTATGGATATATTTTTTTTCATCCATTGTTATTCTCCCCTGAAATATGATTTCTGCTTAAAGGGCGGGAGTTGCTTTTTTGTTTGCGTTGCGCTGTCTTCTCTGCGGGGGAGTGGGCATAAAAGGACTTCTTTTGGCTCCGGAACGCATGGAGGAAGATTTTTTTGGGGAAATGATTTCCACACCGGTAACGATCTCATCGCCTTCTTTGATGTCTCCTGAAAGGATCTCGGTAGTGAATCCGTCGGAAAGACCGGTTTTCACCTGTACCGGAACAGCTTTATTTTCCCGCAATACCCAGACAAGGCGTTTGCCTTTTTCCACTTCCGGTCTCACTGCTGCCGGAGGAGTGAACCGCAAAGCGATATTGGGGACGGAAAGAACATTTTTACGCTGGGCAAGAATAAATTTTACATTGGCAGTAAGGTAGGGCAGAAGCGTTCCGTCAGAGTTGTCGGTACCTACTTCCACTACATACGTTACCACATTCTGGGACATGGTGGCATTCAGTCTTATTTTCTGGACTTTCCCCTCAAATTTTCTTCCCTGAAAGGCATCCACCGTAAATATCACATCCTGCCCTACTTTGATATTTCCCACGTCTGCTTCATTGACGGAAACCCATACTTCCATTTTTTTCAGGTCTTTGGCAATGAGGAAAAGACTGGGGGCACTCATGCTGGAAACCACTGTCTGACCTACACTTACCCGGCGGTCGATGATCACCCCGTCCACCGGGGATTTGATCACGCAGTAATCCAGATTGCGTTTGGCGTAACTGTGAGCAGCATTGGCACTGGCAAGCTGGGCTTTGGATACCCCGATCTGGGCTTTTGCTACAGCAAGGGCGGCACGGGCAGTTTCGTAATCGGCTTTGGCACTGTCATAAGCACTCTGGGCAATGGCACGCACCGGTCCGAGAGTCCTGGCGCGTTCATAATTGAGTTTGGCAAGATTGAGTTTGGCTTCGCTCTGCAAAACGCTTGCTTCCGCACTGGTAATGGCGGCTTTTGCCTGCAACTGCTGTGCTTCCGCACTTTTGAGATTGGAAAGATAAAGGGAGTCATCAATATTGGCAAGAACCATGCCTTCTTTCACTCTTGAACCGTAATTGACCTCCTGACCGTTGGCATCTGTACCGAATTTGGCGATCATACCCTGTACCTGGGCACCTACATTCACCAGTTCTTCCGGTTCAACGGTACCTGTGGCACTGATGGAACGCATAATATCGCTTTTTGCGGCTTTTTCTGTAACGAATACGGTTTTTTCATCATTGCCGGCATACTTGCGGTAGCCAAGATATGCCGCACCCAGGATCAGAGCAAGGACAAGGATGACCAGAAAACTTTTCAGCAGATTTTTCATTTCTTTACTCCTTTTCTTTTGATATTTTATCTGTTTCTGTACAACAAAACGCATACGCAGATCAGAATATTGTTTTGAAATCAAAATATTTTTCAAAAATAAACAACTTTCCGGAGCCTTTGACAGCAGTCCTGCTGTCAAAGGTCCGTTTTTCCATTCTCCGGAAAAGGAGTTTACAGAAAAATATCAGATATCCAGACCCGTTGCCGGATCTTTTTTCATTACAATATTCATACATTCCACCGCGGCGCCGGAAGCACCTTTGCCCAGATTGTCATAGCGGGCAATAAGCAGCATACGGTCTTCATTTCCTTCCACTGTGATCTGCATGGAATCTTTATTTTTCAGTTTGTTTGCGGAAAGCAGCCCGTTTTCTGAAGCGTTTTCCTCATACTTTACGATTTCTGTCGTATAAAGATCTTTGTAAACCTTTTTAACATCTTCAATGGTTGCACCGTTGAGGAGCTGTTCTTTGAAGAGGGGGACAGTTACCAGCATACCGCTGTAAAAGCCATCCACAATGGGACAGAACACGGGAGGTGTCTTCAATCCGGTGACAGCATTCATCTCTTTCAGGTGTTTATGCTGCTGAGTGAGAGCATACTGTCTGGGAGCGTTGAATGTATCCGGTCTTGCAGGATCTTCATATTCTGCGATCATCTTTTTTCCGCCTCCGCTGTAACCGGTGATACTGTGGCAGGTAAGAAGGACGTTTTCAGAAATCAGACCTTTTTCGATAAGAGGTTTGACCAATGCAATAAATCCGCTGGCATGACAGCCGGGGACAGCGATCCTTTTGGATGCAGCTACTTTATTGAAAGATTCCGGGGAAAGTTCCGGAAAACCGTAAGTCCAGTCGCTTAAAGTTCTGTGGGCTGTGGAGGTATCCAGTACCACAACAGAATCATTTTCGATCATGGAAACGGCTTCTCTGGAGGCATCGTCAGGAAGACAGAGAAATGCAATATCGCATCTATTGAGCATTTCTTTGCGTTTCGCGGGGTCTTTTCTGTCCTCTTCGGAGAGAGTAAGCAAGGTGATGTCGCTGCGGCTCTGGAGCCGGTCGTAGATCCGAAGTCCGGTGGTGCCGGCCTTCCCGTCGATGAATACTTTTGTTGTCATTTTTAATTCTTTCTTTTTGTTCCGGCAATGCCGTCTTTGTGGCAGGAGACTTCGACCCTGCCGTGAGTTGTATCCATATAATATACTCCCACTTTGCCGGAAATCAACTCTTTCCAAATATATATATTGGCAATTTTCAGAAATGAGATGCTGTATATAGCCATTTGAAGAGTGCATACGGAATTTTTTTATTTTTTGAAATCATCTTTCCGTGAGCAAATTTGATTTTTTTCTTCAACGCGTTATATTAGTAGAAAATCCACAATTTTTATTTACATGGGAGATTTTACTTTATGAAAAAGAGCGTATTTCTTTTATTTTCTGCCGTCCTTCTTCTTCCTTTTTTTCTGAAGGGGGAGCCTGCTGATTACGGAAAGATCCTTGCAAAAGCAAAGGAAGGGAAAGTAACTCATCAGGAGATGCTGGATGCCCAGAAAAAATGTTATAAAGAGTATATCACCTATTTCCGCAAAAAATATGCTGCCTGTACCGCCGCCCAGGAAAAACGCAATGTTTTTCTCAACCGTTTTGCCAAAGAGGATAAAAAACTTGCCCCTGTGATCGCAAAATTCAACAGCGGACTTATCCGTAATGCCATTGATAAACAGATCTTTTCAGAAGTATATAAAAAGTTTTCCGCCAATAAGGATTTTATGACCATCGACCGGGAACTCTGGGAACAGAAGACTTCTGCTGCTTATGCTTCTGTAAGTTCCCAGCTTTCCAATGATAAGAAAGATCTGGAAAAAGCCTATACGGATACTTTGAAAGACCTTTCCGGATGGCTGGAAAAATTCATGGTTGAAAAAATGGCGGAAAGTGCCGCTTCTGCAAAGGGAAAAGGTTCTTCTGTTTACAAAGCCGCCCTTGCTGAGATCGAAAACTATAAGAAAAATGCCGACCCCAAAGAGATGGTCAAGTCCAGACGCAATATCACCATGTACAGCAAGTATCTTTTCAAGGCTGCCCTGAAAAAAGCCCCTGAACTGGAAAAAATCATGCTTGAAGCGGAAAATCTGAACAAACAGCGGATCAAACGGGAGTTGGAACTGGAATTGCTGCATAAAGATGCTGCATACGCCAGATATACGGCATCCTTCGGTCTTCAGCAGCCGGTGAAGGGAGATTCCATGCAGGAGATCGTTATGAAAGATCCTGTCTATAGCGGTCTTGTTAAGAAACTGGGGGAACTCAATAAGAAAAGACAGCTTCTTTCCCGTAAATTTATGAACCGTACCGGTGAGCCTGCCATACGGGAACTTGCCCATATTATAAAGATCCTGCGGGATGCAGGTAAAAAATAAAAATAAGTGTTCCCTTCTCTATATGTAACGGCATAAAAAATCCGGTCTGAAAAGTTTTCCAGACCGGATTTTTGCCTTTTTACAAATGTCTTTCAGGACTTTTTATTTTTTCTTTGTCCTGTCACCATTTGCACTCCACGCTTCGGTGACTCTTTTCACCAGAACAGGCTGGGGGGCCTGATCGGGGGTAAACTCTTTTACAAGAGTATTGAGAATGTTGATGACCTGGGTACCGGTATCAGGAGCAAATCTTGCATTCACGGTTTCATAGCCGCCTCTGCCTTCAACAAAGCAGTCAGGACTGGGTACATAACCAAGCTGATCGCTTGCCAGCTGTGAGTACCAGGTGAAGGGGAAGTGGGAAGCAGCTTTGAAATCCAGAGCGTACTGGGCAAACATTTCCCCGGAAGAGCTTCCGATCACCAGAGGTCCGATCTGGATGGCACGCAATGTTTCCACCGGATGGGGGTTGGCTTTGTAATTGAGATCCGCCATAACAAGATATTTGCAGCGGTCAAATTCCGGATCGTCTTTTGTTGCGTGTTTATAGGCTTCCGCCACTCTTTCCTCATCGGGTTTCTTTCTGTCAAGGATAAGGTCTTTTTTCAGAACACGCAATGTGGAACATTCCCCGCGGTCGGCGTTGGCAAGGATCTTGATGACTTCCGCACCTACACTTCTGCCCAGTTTATAGGCAATGGGTTTACCCATATCTTTTTTAAGACTCAGATTGTCGATTTGTGTTACGTCACCGGAGGCACCGTTGATGTAAACTGCTCCGATATGCTGACCGAATACCCCTTTGACGGTTCTTACGGCTACTCCGGGGAAGTCGGAGGAGGCTCCTTCCAGGTTGATGCAGGCGTGGCAGGAGAAGTTCATCACACAGCCAAGCAGTTCTTCTGTACCTTTTTTCCAGATACCCATTGCCCCCACTTCATCGTCCACGGGACCGGCATAATCCTCATTTTGAGGGTTGCCTTTGCCGGGATGGGTGAGAGCTGTACCGTCTTTCATGCTGATACGGCGGTTGAAGATCAGATTTTCCACTCTGCCTCTGCCGAAGGAGAAATCCACTTCCTCCACTCTTTCAGCAGCAAGGGTGACGGCGGTAACGACCTGTTTAAGACAGAAATTATAATATGTTGCGTCATGGTAGGTAAGGACGTTTCGCATATTGTCAAGGACATCCGGAGGCAGTTTGTCTTCACTGGGGAAGGGGTCACGCAAGTTTCCGCCGGAGTGGGTATGGGAGCCGCTCATGATAACTTCAAAATCCGGCAGAGCTTCTTCCACTTTCTTACGGAATTGCGGGCCTGTGGAGATAGTGTCGATACCCACAAGAGCGATCTTTTTTTCGCCGTCATCAAATACGACTGCACGAACCTGGAGCTGGTCACAGATGACTTTGATCAGCCGTTTGGTGAAACCGCCGGGACACTCTGTTCCCAAAGACGGGGTGATGTCGCACTCGTAAAAACCTGCTTTGATCATTTTTCTTTTCCTTATTTTATTTGAGGGGTTGAAAATGTTTACTGAAATTTTACATTATTCCTGCATGGAAGAACCGTAAAATCTTTTTTCACAGAATTACTATACACACTTCCTGTATCTTTGCAAAGCTGTTTCACAGAAAAAAGTTGCTTGAAATGATACAAAACAACGTTGTTATGATATTTTTCCGATTTTTTTGACCGGAAACGCATTTTTTTAACAAACTTTTTTTACTTCTGCATGATCATGATCCCGTGAAGTATCTCCAATGCCCGTTGAAGCTGCCGGTCTTTTTCTACTGTTTTTTTCATTTCCTCTTCAGAATGCATCATCCTGCCGGGGGAGAGGGTGGCAAGTTCAAACTGTTCCGCATGGGTCAGCGGTATGACGATATCCGGGAAGATGCCTTTTTTATGAATGGTCTTTCCGGAAGGGAGAAAATATTTTGCCGTGGTAAGCCGCAATGCACCGGAATCCTTTCCAAGCGGCATAATGGTCTGTACCGAACCTTTTCCGAAAGAACGTGTTCCGGCTAGTACGGCTCTGCGGTTGTCCCGCAATGCTCCGGCAAAAATCTCTGCGGCACTGGCGGAATTGCCGTTGATGAGGATGACAATAGGCCAGTCAGGGGCTTTGGGGACATCCAGACTGCGGAAAGTGCGTTTGGAATCCGGCAGTCTTCCGGAAGTGGAAACGATCTCTTTGCCGGTTTCAAGGAAGATGCTGCATGTGCCGATAGCGGAAACAAGCAGTCCGCCGGGATTGTTCCTTAAGTCGATGACAAGTCCTTTGATGTTTCTCTTTCTGAATCCTTCCACGGCTTTTGCCAGATCCTCTGCTGTGGTTGCGGAAAACTGTGTGATACGCAAATAGCCGTAAGCGTTACGCAGAAGTGCCTGATTGATGACGGTATTGATCTTTACATTTCCCCTGCGTACGGCAAGAACCAGAGGAGCTTTTTCCCCTTTGCGTATGATCTGCAACCTGACAAGGGAACCATTTTCCCCCTTGATGAGTTTGACACATTCCTCCACATTCATTCCGGAGATATTTTTTCCGTCCACAGAAAGAAGGTGATCTCCGGTGCGTACTCCCGCTTTTTCCGCAGGACTGCCGTCAAAGACATTGATGATCTCCACGGTATGACCTCTCCCGGCGATGGTTACACCGATGCCGGCAAAACTTCCTTTTGTATCTTCTTCCAGATGACTTGCCTGCTCTTCAGAAATATAGGCACTGAAGGGATCCAGTTCCCGGACAAGTCCCCGCAGGGCTTTCTGCAAAAGAGCTTTTGTGGTGACTTTATCCTCATCCACATAGGCTTTGCGGATCATTTCCAATGTACGGAAAAAGAAGGCAATATCCTCATAGGGGAGAGTATCTTCCGTGAGGGCTTTTCTGCTGTCCGGCACCGGAACCGGGATAGCGGGCAGTTTCAGTTCCTCTTTCTTTTCCGGTTTCGCCGCCTCCTTCTTTTCTTTTCCGTCAGCGGCAGAAAGAAAACTGCGGGGCCAGGACAAAAGAAACAGTCCGGCAAGAAGATATAAAAAGATTTTTTTTGTATAACTCATGGCAGATCTCCTGTATTGATATTGTCACATAATCTATATTGCAGAGGGAAAAGTTTCAAACTGCTTTCCGGAAAAATCGTTTCAAAAACACTTTTTTTTACTTTTTTCTGCTAGTGCACTTGAAAAAAATGCAAATCCGGATAAAATATATACCCGGAAAGATATTGTTCCGGAAATAAAAGACTTTTCCGGTAATGATATATTTTTTTCAGTGTATTCCGTGTCGCATAATATACATTATGTGATGTAAGGAGCGGATGTTTTCTGCACAAAACCTGTATGACAGGGGGGATGGAATACACAAAAAAGGATATAAACAAGCACAACGGAGGTAACATAATGTATATTATGCGACGTAAAAACTTTACACTCATTGAATTGTTGGTGGTCATAGCTATCATTGCCATTCTTGCGGGGATGCTTCTTCCTGCATTGAAAAAGGCAAGGGAGGTTGCCCGTTCTGCGGCATGTGTCAACAGTAAACGGCAGACAGGGTTGTATTTTATGAACTACTCTGTGGATTATAAAGAATGGACTGTCAGTCACGGGTATGTTTCCAAGACCTTTGAAGGTAAAGGGGAGAATGTATACTGGTATAAGCTACTGGAAACTCTTGGATATTATCCGGTGGAGGTATATACAAAATTGACAAATGTATTTAAATGTTCTTCTATCAATGGGGTCAATGGTCAGGTACATATCAATGCCGGATGCAATCCGAGTATTTCCGACGGAATGCTTTATACCAATGGCAATAACGGGAAATTCAGATCCACTTATGTGAACAAATTTTATAAAGAAGGCGGGAATACATGGCAGTTTTTCAAACCTTCCACGGTACTGTTTATGCCTTCCAAACTCTACTGGCTTGCGGATGCGGAATCTTTTATCGGTTCTCCGGCATTTCCCCACAGCAGAAATTCCAATATGTACTTTATTGACGGTCATGTGGAACCTGTCAGTTACATCCACAAGGGAAAATTTGCCAAATACTCCACAAGTTTCGTTCAGGGGCTGTCAAGGCTTGCCAATCCGGGGCTTCTGGTCTGGTCGGGTATCGGCGGAGCCAATTACCATGGTTATCCCTACCGGCAGAATCCGTAACAGATTTCTGTATGTGTGCATGAGAAGAAAATTGCCGCCTTATCCCGGTATGGCGGAAGTGCAGGTTGTCATTGCAGACTTTTGCCATACCCTTGTACTTCTTCCGTCCGGAGATGGATATTGAAGAGTGATAAAATAATTTTTTGATAAATTACTTGCAGTTTCTGTGAATGCGGGTTATAGTATAGGATAATAAAAAGTTTTTCCTCCGGGGAAAATTCGATTACGGAAACACTAAAACAGGATGAATTATATGGCACCTCTGTTCAGAAAATCCCAGTATTCCACTTTGAATATTACCGGCAAAAAGCCAGCTTTTCCGGGAAGACTTGTCACACCTGCTCCCGGTGCAGAGGCTACTGATCCTCTGAAAAGAAGGGAGATCCCCGAAGGTTTGTGGGAAAAATGCAAGCAGTGTTCTGAAATGGTTTTTATCAAGGCAAGACAGGAAAATAACAATGTCTGCCCCAAATGCGGTTATCATTATCCCATGACCGCTGCCAAAAGAATCGAACTCCTGACAGATAAAGGCAGTTTCGTGGAGATCGACGCAGATCTGGAATCTATTGATACATTGAAATTTGAAGGTGTGGATTCCTATGTGGATAAACTTGCCGCAAGCAAGAAGAAAACCGGACTCAAGGATGCTGTGGTTTCCGGAACTGCCACATTGGACGGTATCAAATATGCACTGGGAGTCATGGATTTCCGTTTCCTCGGAGCCAGTATGGGGGCTGTGGTTGGTGAAAAAATCACAAGACTTGTGGAATATGCCACAAAGGAAAAACTTCCTCTTGTTATCGTTACCGCCAGCGGCGGTGCCCGTATGTATGAAGGAATGATCTCTCTTATGCAGATGGCAAAGACCTCCGGAGCTATTGAAAAATATCAGGCACAGGGGTTGCCCTATATCGTGGTGATGACTCACCCCACTACTGCCGGAGTGACGGCAAGTTTTGCCTCTCTCGGTGACCTTATCGTAGCGGAACCCGGTGCTTTGATCGGCTTTGCCGGTCCCCGTGTGATCAAGGATACGACCCAGGCAAATCTGCCTGAAGGATTCCAGTCTTCCGAGTTCCTTTTGAAGAAAGGACTCATTGACCGGATCATTGACAGAAAAAATTTGCGGGCAGAATTGGCTTTACTGCTTGACTATTTCAAAAATTGTGCTATTAGTAAATAAGTGAGAAAATTTTTCCGTCAGGGACAGAACCTGTGCGGCGGGAGAAATGTGAACCTGGTCAGATGGGGAACCAAGCAGCCATAAACATTTCAAGCGTGCGCGGCAGAATTTCTGTTTCTGACGGTTTTTTTATGCCGGAATATTATGAAAGAAAAAATGGAAGACTCCGTTATTTTACCCTCACAGATCCCGCCTGATGAAATACAGGAGGAGTTTCTGCGTACTTCCGCAGGGCCCGGGGGACAGAAGATCAATAAAACTTCTTCCGCTGTCCGCCTTATTTTTGATGCCGCCAATACGGTTCTTCTGGATGAAGCGGGCAGGATCCGTTTACAGATCCTTGCGGGAAGTTCTGCCCGTCTTGCCGACGGCAGGATCGTGATACAATCCAGCGAAAGCAGAAGTTTACAGCATAATCGGCTTCTTGCACTGGAAAAACTTGCTTCCCTCATCACAAAAGCCTCCAAAGCTCCCCGGAAACGGAAAAAGACCCGGCCTACATATAGTTCTGTACTCAAACGCCTTTCCGATAAGAAAAACCGTTCCGAAGTGAAAAAAGGGAGAAGAAATACTTCTTTTGAGTAAAAGTGGTATGGATGGGTACGGAGGAGTACGGAGAAAAAATTATATTTTATATTGACATTTGTAAAAAAAGGGGTATGTTTATATAGGAATTTCCACTACACAAATTTATACAAGGAGTAAATGTTATGGAAACGATTCGTTTGGCTGTTGTGGGACTTGGTCACAGAGGCAGACTCATGGTCAAGTTGGCACATGAAGGATTCAAAAACCTGAAAGTTGTTGCGGCATGCGACTGTGATCCCCTGCTGTGGACGGAAAAGCAGCATTTGATCGACCGCCCCATGAAAGATGTCCTTCCGGAAACAAAATTTTATACCTCTTACGATCAGATGCTGGAGGAAATGGGCCATGAGATCGATATGGTCCTTGTGGAAACCGGCGCAGATGTCCATGCAGAATTCTGTATGAAAGCATTGAAACGCAATATCCATGTATTTTCCGACATTCCCTCCGTTGCAACTCTGAAAGAAGCAAAAGAACTTTACGAAGCGGAAAAAGCCTCCAAAGCAATGGTCATGACCGGCGCAAACGCCAATGAAACTTTCTACTCCAACGCCATGCTGGATCTTTATAAAAGAGGTATGCTGGGGGAAATGATCTATATGGAAGCAGAATATATCGGCGGAAGTATGCGGGATATTCCCAGAAGTGAAAACCCCATTCTCAATCACAGCCCCTGGCGTGCAGTCGTTCCCGGTATCCGGTACTGCACCCACTCTCTGGGCCCGCTTCTGCGCCTGATGAGAGAAGTATTGCGTTATACCTATTGTATCGGGACAAATGCCCATGTGGATCCCGCCCGCGCCGGTGATGATATCCAGAGTGCTTTCTTCCAGACGGAAAGCGGAGTAGCCATCCGTCTTCTGCGTAACGGAAGGTGTGACGGCGGACTGGTTGCCAATTTCGGTCATCACTCCTACCGGGGATGGGGGACAAAGGGCTATTTTGAAATGATCGGCGACAGAGGACCCAAAAACCCCATGTGTTTCCGTTTCCAGTCCAAAGAACTTTATTGCGGACAGGATCTTATTGAAGTGCCTTCCAAATATATGCCTAATGAATATGCCCACATGGATGTCGCGAAAGTGGGGCATGGCGGATGCGATTATGCTGTACTGGATAAGGCATTCCAGACTCTCTGGAAAGAGCTGGATGAGTTCCCCATTACCCTGAAAGACGGTCTTGTAATGACCATTCCCGGCATTTATGCTGCAAAATCTGCTGCACAGGGCGGGATGAAAATGACCATCCGTTATCCATGGGAAGAGGGATTCGACGAAGATATCGTCAACGTGGATTCCATGCCTGATATCAAGTGCAAAAAATAAAGCACTGTTTATAACTTTTTGAGTTCAAAATTGCCGGGAATGTGAGTTTCCGGCAATTTTGTGATTTAAATTTGTCTATAAAATACAACAAAAATACCTTGACTTTCTATAAATAGTGTATATAATATATTGTAGCAGGGATAATATTTGTCTGTGTTTTGCGTCGCATAATATACATTATGTGATGCAAAAGAGACAGAATCCTGTATAAAATGGAAAAATAAAGTAAGTAAAGCAGTGTAAAATAATAAATATAAACTCAACGGAGATAACATAATGTATATTATGCGACGTCAGAAGTTTACTCTTATCGAATTGCTTGTTGTTAT
>JAZKZE010000037.1:0-1814 GCA_045612485.1 Victivallales bacterium
GCAGCTTGAAGCCCTTCTGAACCGTTCCCAAATGGGGCGTACCGGACAGAACAAAGTGTGGCTCGCCGGTATCCATTTGATGAAAGGTCTGCTTTATGGTGATCCGGCTATGGTCGAAGCAGGAAGAAATGCCATTCTCTCTGAGATATGCATCACGGAAAAAGAAGGGCTTCAGCCGGATTGGAGTTTCCACCAGCACGGTACTCAGCTGCAGTTCGGCAACTACGGTCTTTCATGGTTCGGGGATATGGCATTCTGGGCAGCTGCCCTTGCCGGAACCGCTTATGCAGTGCCTCCGGAAAAACTGGCGTTGATCACCCGATATTACGAACATGGTCTCCGCTGGACTTTATACAAGGATATGATGGATATCAGTGCCTGCGGACGGCAGATCATCGAATCCTGGCCGCAAAAGAAGTTTATTCAGATTTGCAGTTATGCCGACTTGCTGAAAAGTTACGGCATGTTGAAAGAGCTGCCGGAGCCACGGGGAAGTACCTGTTACCCCAGAAGCGGTTATCTTATTCACCGCAACGAAGATTTTTTCTTCTCCGTAAAGATGAGTTCGGCAACGCTTATCGGTTCGGAAGTCGTCAATTCAGAAAATGTCTTGGGGCGTTACGCCGCCGACGGCGCCACTATGCTCTATACCCGGTATCCCTGGAAACAGTCTTCTCTTGCATTACGCAACTGGCACAAGGTTCCGGGAACGACCGAGCTTCAAAACTCTGATTCTCTGCTCCCGACCCGGCAGTATCCCCACGAAAATTCAAGCAGTTACTGCTGTTTTGCCGAAGACTCTGTTGCTGCCGCTATGATGCGTTTCCGTGTTTCCCGGCTGCAAGCAGATAAGGCATGGTTCTGCTTTGATAAATATATCGTCTGCATGGGGTGTAATATAAAATCCTTTGAGCCGGGGAGTGTGGCAACCACTCTCATCCAGCGCCTTCGCAACACTCAAGTTGTGCTGGAAAACAAGCCGCTTACGGAGGGAGTATTCCGTTCCGCCGGGAAAACTTCTTTTACCTTTGAAGGCATAAAGTATCTGCTTCCGGAAAGCGGTTCGTTCAAATTTCTTCTTGACCACCGGCAAGGCAACTGGAACACCATCAATTTGGAATATCCATCGAGTCCGGTTTCCGGAGATATGCTGACGGTTTGGCAGGAACACGACTCATCTACTCCGGGGCAATACCTCTACGTCATCCATCCGGAAAGTGTTCCTGCTCCTGAAATCAAATACCTGCGCGGCAATAATATTATCGGCATCCATACCCCGGATGGCATTATCGCCGCCTTCTTTTCACCCGGTAAAATCCTTGATATCGAAACTGCCGTCCCTGGTTTGTACATTAATTTCAAAAATATCCGGAAATTTATCCCCCTTTGCCAATAAAAAGAGGGTGGCAAAACCTGTACAAGAAGTTTTGCAGCACTCCTCCGATGTCCGGAAGCTCGCCCGTGCCATCGGCAAAGACATGGCGTATGTTTCCCGGATTACCCGGCTCACGCTGCTGTCGCCGGAAATCATCCACGGTGTTCTCACCGGGCAGTTAGATCAAATCGGTGTGGAAAAGTGCAAGCAGCCGTTCCCATTTTATGGGATGAACAGAAAAAGTTTTTCGACATTGAGTAACGCACCACAGCTTTTGGCGGTAGGAATTATCCTGCCGCTTTTTTTGGTATGCGCGGCATGCGCATTGACTCGTCGGTGAAAGTCCGATACAGGCCTTGTCAGTAGGAACTGTTAGCGAAAGCCAAGGGTGTCCATTGTGAGGTGGAATCTGAAAGAAGGCAATAGCAAAATCCCGGTC
>JAZKZE010000038.1:0-3886 GCA_045612485.1 Victivallales bacterium
AAATGGCGCCCCGGGCAGGAATCGAACCTGCGACCCACTGCTTAGAAGGCAGTTGCTCTATCCTCTGAGCTACCAGGGCGCAATTTCCATCATATCTTTATTCTGAAAATATACTTCAGACAAAGTCTCATAAAAAGATGGCTCCGACAGTAGGATTCGAACCTACGACCAAGTGGTTAACAGCCACCTACTCTACCGCTGAGCTATGTCGGAGCGAATGACATTTAATATACTCCCCTTTATTTCAATTTCAAGTGCAAATCCTATTTTTTTTCACTTTTTTTAACTTTCTGCCTCATTTCTGCCGGAATATGCTTGTTGGCGGAACAGAAATAAAATAGTATCCTGTCCTTTTATCCCGGAATATAGAACATTTTTCCATAAAGTGATTTGAAAGAACTGAAAAAAAGTGTATATTTCAGAATATAACGATAACATCAAGGAGATAAGAATGGATAATAAAGAAAAAAGATATGCACAGGTGAATTTCGCAGACATCGTCCCCGTACCCTGTCCTTGCGGAATGAGTAAAAGAGCTTTTATTGAAGAATCCAATGGGGATGTATCTTTTCATGTTGTGGAAATCAGCAAAGAAGCAAGAAAACATTACCACAAGGAACATCAGGAAGTATATTTCATCCTCAAAGGAACCGGTTTTCTGGAAGTGGATGATGAAAAGATCCCGGTAAAGGAAGGCAGCAGCGTCCTTATCAAAAAATACTGCCGTCACAGAGCATTGGGAGATCTTCTTATCGCCAATGTCTCCCTTCCCGCCTTTGATGCAAAAGATGAATATTTTGACTGATATACCTGCATCATCATAAAAAAACTGTCTATAACACATATTTTCCCCTTTTTCCATATAAAAAAGGGGATTTTTATTTGCATTAAGCCCTTTTTTGCTGTATTGTAATAGTTCGCCTGATATATAAACAACCCGGGAGGAAAAAAATAACTTATATGGACGGTCACTTATTAACGCAGGGAATAATTCTTTTTATTCTTGTCGCCCTTTCCGCTTACTTTTCAGCATCGGAAACAGCCTTTTCATCCGCAAGCAAAACTAAACTCAAAGCTCTTGCAGAAGAAGGCAGAAGCGGAGCCTCGCTTGCCGTTAAATTGAGCAATCAGTACGATCAGCTTATTTCTACGATCCTTATCGGCAACAATATCGTCAATATTGCCGCGGCAGCCATCGCCACAACGATTTTTGTTCAGAAATTCGGAGAAGAACTGGGAGCAACGGTTTCCACAGTTTTTATGACTGTCATCATCCTTATTTTCGGTGAGATCTCTCCCAAAAGCATCGCAAAAGACTGTGCAGAAACTCTTACGATCCTTTCCGCCCCTTTCCTGCAATTTCTCATCTGGATACTTGCGCCATTCAATTTCATCTTTTCCTGCTGGAAAAAGTGTCTTTCAAAAATGTTGCGGCTTAATACGGATACAAAAATGTCTCAGACAGAATTACTGATGCTTGTAGATGAAGTACAGCAAGGCGGTTCCATCAATAAAAATGAAGGGGAATTACTGCGTAACGCCATTGAATTTTCCGAACTGGAAGCTAAAGACATCCTTACTCCCAGAGTGAAACTTGATGCCCTTCCTGTTACAGCAACAAAGGAAGAGTTTGCCCAGCTTTTCTATGAAACAAAATATTCCCGTCTTCTGGTCTATGAAGAGAATATCGACCATATCATCGGCGTCATCCATCAGAAGAATTTTTACAACAAAACCGGGATCACCGAAAAATCCATCAAAGAGATCATCACCCCTGTTCTTTTTGTGCTTGCCGGAGAAAAAATCAGTGCATTGATGCGGAAATTACAGCAGAAACAAGTCCAGGTGGCAGTTGTTCTGGATGAGTTCGGCGGTACATACGGTATCGTCACCATGGAGGATGTTCTGGAGGAACTTGTAGGCGACATCTGGGATGAACATGATGATGTGGAACAGATGTATGAAAAAGTGAAAGAGGGAGTCTATAAAGTGGATCCTTCTGTTCATCTAAGTGAGTTCTGCGAATTTTTCAATATCAAGATCCAGTCGGAAATGGTTCTTCTCAACGGCTGGGTGCAGGAAATGTGCAACAAGATCCCGGAAAAAGGGGAAACTTTTGAATACGAAAATCTGGCTTTCAAAGTGTTGGCGACCGGAAACAGAAAAGTGCTTTCTCTGGAAGTAACAGTGAAAAAGCCGGAAGAAAATCAGGAAGAAAAATAATATTTCATTTCAGGGAAGAAGAAGAAAAATGTTTGGTTTTTACAGAACAGCAGTTTGTTCTCCTGCGATCGTTCCGGGGGATGTAACAGGAAATACACAAGAAATCCTCCGTCTTTATAAAGAAGCGGCAGATAACGGAGCGTCCATGGTATTTTTCCCCGCTCTCTCCCTTACGGGAGCAAGTGTGGGTGAACTCTTTTTCCAGCAGACTCTTCTGGATGAAGCCCAGAAAATGATGCGGAAGATCGCCTCTGAAACCACAGAAAAAACTGCCATTATCTTCGGTTCACCGGTATGTATGAACAATGCTCTTTATGATTGCTTTGTCGTTGCTATTAATGGCGAGATTCCGGCAGTAGTCCCCTCCCCTGTTTATGACAGAAGATTTTTTACTTCCCCCTCCACGCTTCCCGGAGCCAAAGGCGGGGATAAGGATAAAAGTGACAAAATCGTTTTTGATGCCGGATACTTTACCTTCTCTCTCTATGGCGGCATGCAGGAAGGCAGCTATATGAGTGATGTGGTGCTTATTTCCGGAAAGGAAAATGCCCTTCCCGGCAAAGAGGAGGAAATGCGTAAATTTGCAGAAGCCTTCTCAAAGGAAAATTGCTGTGTCTGTATGATGACAAGCGGCAATGCGGGAGAATCCACAGCCGGAAATATCGCTTCCTGCGCGTCATTTATTGCGGTGAATGGTAAAATTCTTGCTTCCATACCTCTTCTGCATACGGAAAGTGTTATCGCTTATGCAGATGTGGATATTTCCGCCCTCCAGTTCTGCCGCAGAAAACTTCTTTGTGAACCTGTCCTTGCGGAAAAAGTTCTTCTGCCGGAATTGCCGGAAACGGAAGATCTCCGGTATGCGGATCTTTCCACTGCGCCCTATCTCCCGGAAACAGAAGAAGAGAAAAAGATTTTTGCAGAAGAAACTCTTTCCATCCAGAGTTTTGCTCTTGCCCACCGTATGAAAAAAGCATACGCAAAAAAGATGGTTCTCGGCATTTCCGGCGGATTGGATTCCACATTAGCCTTGATCGTTCTCAACAGAGTGTGTGATCTTCTGAAACTGCCTAAAAGTACCATTCTTGCAGTGACCATGCCCGGATTCGGAACCACATCCCGTACAAAAAATAATGCCCTTCTTCTTGCGGAAAAAATCGGTGCGGAAATCAGGACGATTTCCATTACAGACGCCTGTAAACAGCATTTCTGCGACATCGGACACGATGAAAAAGAGTGCAATGCGGTTTATGAAAATACCCAGGCGAGGGAACGCACCCAGATCCTTATGGATCTTGCCAATAAAGAAAACGGTCTTGTCATAGGAACAGGCGATCTTTCCGAGATCTCCATGGGCTGGTGTACCTATAACGGCGATCAGATGTCCATGTACAGTGTGAATTCCACCATTATGAAAAGTGTGATCCCTGTCCTTCTGAAGTATGAAGGGGAGAAAATCCCGGAGATTGCGGAGATTTTGCATGATGTTATTGCCACTCCCGTAAGTCCGGAACTTCTGCCCATTGCCAATGAAAACGATCCAGGTCACTGTACGGAAGAGATCCTGGGAGCCTATGAGATCCACGACTTCTTTATTTATGCCTTCTGACATTGGGGAAGTGATAAGGAAAAGATCCTGTTCCTTGCCAAAAAGGGCTTTAAC
>JAZKZE010000039.1:0-32590 GCA_045612485.1 Victivallales bacterium
AAGGGGGCAAAGGCACTGTAAGTGCCGCAGGAACACAGCCCGGAGGATAGGGGGCTGAAAGTCCCCGTATCCCCGGGTGTAAGTACAAAATAAAAATAAGCTCTGAAAGAGCGTCAGAAAAAAACATATCTTGCTGTATTCTGCCGCCCTTTCAGGGCTTGATTTTTGGGGCAATCCACCCGGGGCTGCCTCCTCTTTCAGAGGACTTACCACCGGTCTATGTACCTGCGGGGCTTTCAGCCCCTCTTGCCCCTCCGGGGCTGTTTAAACTCTCTTACACATCCAGCAGAATCCTTTTACCCTCGCAAAAGGATTCCGCTTTAACCGGAAGGATGAACTGCAAAGAATAATTTTACAGAAAATTACTCTCTCTCATTTTAAAAAACAGATTTTATGTGATAACTGTGAAAAAAAGGAATATTCTCCCTCCGGAAAAGATTTTCCATTTGAAAAAACATATATGATACAGTATCTTTACCATGTAGGATTTTATTTTCCGTTAAACGCTGAAAAAGAGGTTTTTTATGAGAAAAACAATACTGTATGCTTTTATTTCATGTTCCATTTTGTTTTTTACGCTTTCCGCCGCCGGAACAGAGGATTTGCTGGATGAATATGAAACTATCTTTAACAGGGTCGTCAATAATTATGAAAATGCGTTGAGAATTCCGGAAAGCCGTGTCGGAAAGGATTATCAGAAGACCCTGAAGAATTTTATCAGAATATCCGGAAGATTGCAGAAACGTGTTTCTTCCGGTGGTGCTGATTATAATTTCGAGATCCTGGCCCGCAATATAGAAATGATGTTTTCAAAAACGGTAAGTTTTCTTGCGTATGAAAAAGATGGCGAAAAAAGATATGCCCTCGGGGAAAAACCTTTTGACCGCCCGAGAGAAAAAAACAGATTCAAGCGGGAAAGTTACGATCAGGACAGAAAACGGAACAAAAAGAGCAGTTCTGCAAGATCTTCATATTCCAAGGACCGTAAAACAAATGAACGCAACCAGTTTCTCAAGGAGAATAATCCGCTTTCTCTTTTCAATATTCTTACCGCAGACCTGAAAAGTCTCCGCAGTGACGGTATCCTGGAAAGCGGTAATTCCTTTCAGATGACAGTGAAAGAATGTATAAGACTCTCCGATTTTTACAACCGTCATTATATGTCCTATCTTTTCCGGATCAATTCTGATTATTTCAAACGGGAATTCAGACGCCGCGGTGAGCTCCTTCCCCGGACGGCACAGAAACTTATGCGTATGAACAACCGGAGAAATTCCGGACAGCTGCCCTGCAATCTTTCCCAGGAAGCATCTATTATTCTGCGTGTCACGGGATTTTATACTGCGGATCTTGCCAGGGATTCCAAAAAGGGCAGAGAGGTATTTTCCTCCCATAACCGTCAGGAAGCCCGGACTTCTTTTGAGAGGATAAAAAGTACTTTGATCATGTTGAGCAAGGATTTTGATACTGCCCGTGGAGGAGCAACCGGGAAAAAAACTATGCTGTCGGGAATTACCGCAGACAGTTCCGGAAATATTGATACAGAAAATCTTTCCGGAGAGGAATTGAAAACAAAACTTTTAAAGATACGCAGGAAGATCTTTGAGGGCAATACCCTTATGAATGGTGTGGATAAAAATACTTTACGCAAGTTCAGAGTCACCCTTACAAGAAAGGAGCAGTCCGCTTTTACAAAGATCCGGAAGAATTATGCAACTAACGGGTATGATTCTGAAGCCGCCGACCGTTACAGCTGCATATATATTCTGAATAACCCGGAAAAAACTTATGATAAAAATGAAGTAAGCCGTGTCCTGATGCGTCTTGTAAAAGAGCTGGAGAAGGAAAATAAAAAGAAGATGGAGTAAATGATATGATGTGATATGGAACCACAGGAGTATTGCCGGATAAAGTGTACTCCTGCGGCCATTTTCTGTATATCTTTGTTTTCCGGAAATTGCCGCTTGAAATGGTATGACTCTTCTGCCCGCTTATTTTTATATTTTAAGCAGGAAAAACTGTATGGAATAACTGCAAATACAGATTTTTGACTTTCCCTTTTCTGACAGGCTGAATTTGATACTTTTTTACCAATTTGAAAACTGAAAAATTTTTTTTCAAATTTTTTTTTTAATTTTTTTTCCTGTTGCAGATTATCATTATTTTGGCAGATTATTTTGCCTGAAAATGTTTTATTTTTAAACTGTTTTATTTTTGATCTATTTCTGCATTTATACTAACATTTGTATGTTGAAAACGTTTCTCAACCCCCCTTCCGGACCCAGTGGTTGAAATTTTTTTGCATAAAAATATTTTTCCCTGCGAATTAGGAAAAGGCAAAACGCAGAAATGACTTCTGCAAGCCTGTTTTCCGGTCTGTAAAACAAGTCTTACAGCGGAAGATAAAACCATCCAATTTTAAGGGAAAGGAAGTGGCCTATGAAAGGACTTACTGACAAACAGCGCAACATTCTGGATTTCATCGAGGATTTTATGGAAGTGAACATGATGGCCCCTACTGTGTATGAGATCGCAGAGCATTTCGGGATCAAAACTTCTACAGTATTCGCCCATGTAAGAAGCCTTCAGAAAAAGAACTTTCTTACCAGAAGTTCCAAAGCAAGAAGTATCTCCCTGAAACATCCTCACAAAAAGAACCGCCGGCCTGCCGGATTGCGTTCCGTACCGTTGTATAATTCTCCGGAAGAAGCGGAGAAGAAGACAAAAAACAATTCCGAGATATTTTACGATTCCGCCATGCTGAAAGAAAGCAGAGATCTGAAAAAGCTCTTTGCCGTTCGTATCGGCGAAGGTATGGGAGATTTCGGGATGATCGGCGGCGATATCGCCATACTCAAACGTTCTCCTGCCAAACTGAAAACCGGTGACATCGTTCTCATGAACATTGGCGGTGTGCCTCAGCTGCGTTCCTGCCGTGCTCTGGAGTCCGGGATTATGGAATTCGTGTCCGGCGACAGTACAAAAGGCGTTCTGAGCACAACTGAAAAAACATTTCCTGTTGATGGGGTAGTCGTTGGTTTACAGCGTAACATGTAAAAAAAAGTCCTGATACCCCGGAAAATTAAAAAGAAATACTGCCGTGGGAGTTTTGAGTGATCCCGCCGGTATATCCGGCAGGGGGAGGGATCAGGAAAAAACTCTTCAGCTGAAAACCGATTTCAGAACAGATTTCAAGAGGTGTGAAAACGACCGTGGGACTTATTAACAGGTACGGTCCTTTTTGAAGGGGGAACACTTCCTTGAATATCATGGCGGTACAGGGTTTCTCTCCGGAAGCGATTCCGGAGTTATTTTTTTAAAAAAAATTTATTTTCATTTCTCCCCCCTGTTTGACTTTTTTTTATCTTCAATATATATTAACGGAAAATCGGAAGAAAAGACGTAAACAATACATCATGGAGAAAAAAATGAAAAAACTTGTCATCATCCTTGTTATTATCGCTGTTGCCGGATTGGGATTCTACACATTTAAATCCTGGAGGGAAAATGCCATTTACCGCAATCCAGCCTTTACTTCCGGGAACGGACGGCTGGAGGCTACGGAAGTAAGTATAGCTGCAAAGAATGCCGGAAAGATCGAGAATGTTTTTGTGGATGAAGGCGATTATGTGAAAAAAAATCAGCACCTTGCCCAGATGCAGACAAATGTTCTGGATGCGGAACTGGCCCAGGCAAAGGCCATGATCCTTGTCAAGGAAGCGGAACTTGCCTCTGCCAAAGCCGGAGTCATGCACAAACAGAGCAATTATGACAATGCCAAAAAAAGGTATGACCGTGCAAAAAGTCTTTATGCTAGTAAAGCGGTTTCCCAGCAGACTTATGAGAATGATGAATCCCTTTTCAAAGGTGCCAGTGCGGAACTTGCATCCGCCAATGCCAAAGTGAAACAGGCAGAAGCGGCGATCGTTGCGGCAAAGGCTGATGCACAGCGGATCCAGGCAGATATTGATGACTGCAAACTTACGGCTCCCCTTGAAGGACGGATCCAGTATAAAGTGGCTGAA
The DNA here is from genome assembly GCA_045612485.1 of Victivallales bacterium. GTDB lineage: Bacteria > Verrucomicrobiota > Lentisphaeria > Victivallales > UBA1829 > RGIG5327. The sequence continues at coordinate 4,026 of JAZKZE010000039.1, forward strand.
CCCGGCGAGATCCTCTCTTCCGGCGGACGCGTCCTCAATCTTGTTGACCTTACCGATGTATATATGACTTTCTTTGTTCCCGAAATGGTTGCCGGAAAGATCCGTATCGGTGCGGATGTGCGTATTCTTCTTGATGCTCTTCCCGAGATTCCCATTCCTGCCAAGATCTCCTATGTGGCAAGTACCGCCCAGTTCACTCCCAAGACGGTGGAAACAAGAGTGGAACGTCAGAAACTCATGTTCCGTGTCAAAGCCAGGATCGCTCCTGAACTTCTGAAAAAATATGTTACGATCGTGAAAACCGGTCTGCCCGGTGTTGCCTGGGTACGGCTTGATCCTGAAGCACAGTGGCCTGAATTCCTCCGTTACAAAAAAGGTGCTGCTGTTGCCGCCGCCGGTGTCAAAGGTGATGCAGGTGAAAAATGATGAAACAGGACTTTTCCAATATAAAAGATCCTGTTGTCCGTTTCCGCGATCTTACTTTAAATTATGGTAAAGTCCTTGCGCTGGATCATGTTTCCCTTGATCTGCCTTCAAAGACTCTTATCGGACTTATCGGGCCTGACGGGGTTGGTAAATCCACCCTTCTCTCCCTTGTTACAGGAGCCCATGCCATGCAGGGAGGGTCTCTTTCTGTGCTGGGCGGGGATATGCGGGACAAAGCACACCGGAATAAAGTATGTCCGAAGATCGCCTATATGCCGCAGGGATTGGGAAAAAATCTTTATTTTACCCTTTCCGTGGAGGAAAATCTTCAGTTTTTCGGACGGCTTTTCGGGCATGACGATGCGGAATGCCGCCGCAGGATCGAACGTTTGACAAAAAGTACCGGATTATATCCATTCCTTGACCGCCCCGCAGGAAAACTTTCCGGCGGGATGAAACAGAAACTGGGATTGTGCTGTTCCCTTATCCATGATCCGGATCTTCTTATTCTGGATGAACCCACTACCGGGGTGGATCCTCTTGCCAGACGCCAGTTCTGGGATCTTGTGGATTCCATAAGAGAAGAACAGCCCGATATGAGTGTGGTTGTGGCAACAGCCTATATGGATGAAGCCCAGAGGTTTGAGTATCTTATTGCCATGGATGACGGAAAGATCCTGGATACCGGTACACCGGAAGAGATTTTGAAAAAGACAGACCGCCCCAATCTGGATGCCGCTTTTATCCAGCTGCTCCCGGAGGAGAAGCGTGCCGGTCATAAAGAGCTTACTGTTCCCCCGCTGGTTGTGGATGAGAAGGATTCTTATGCCATCGAAGCGGAAGGCCTTACCAGAAGATTCGGTTCTTTTGTGGCTGTGGATCATGTAAGTTTCAAGATACGGAAAGGGGAGATTTTCGGATTTCTCGGTTCCAACGGCTGCGGAAAGACCACCACCATGCGTATGCTTACAGGGCTTCTGCCGGCAACGGAGGGAAGTGCAAAACTTTTCGGCAAACCCATTGCCGGTGATACCATGTCCATACGGGAAAATCTCGGTTATATGACCCAGCTTTTCTCTCTTTACGGGGATCTTTCCTGCCGTCAGAACCTTTTCCTGTATGCAAGATTATACGGGATTGCGGAAGAGATGGTTGCCTCCCGGGTGGAGGAGATGCTGGAGCGTTTTCAGTTGAAAGAGATCGAAAATACTCTGCCGAAAAATCTTCCACTGGGGTTGAAACAGCGTCTTTCTCTTGCTGCTGCTGTCATTCACCATCCCCAGATCCTTATTCTGGACGAACCTACATCCGGGGTGGATCCGGTGGCGAGGGATCTTTTCTGGGAATTGATCATTGAACTTGCCCGCCGGGATAAAGTCACCATCTTCATTACCACTCACTTTATGAATGAAGCGGAACGCTGTGACCGTATATCTTTGATGCATTCCGGTAAATCCCTTGTTTGCGATACTCCCGCAAAGATCGTGGAAATGCGGAAAGCGGCAACACTGGAAGAAGCCTTTATCGGTTATCTGGAAGATGCTGATCCAGCCTCCAACAAACGGCAGAAGATTGAATTATCCGGCGGAAATATTGCAAAGGAAGCGGAGCATATTTCCGTAGAAGACAATAATAATACCGGTAAAAAGAGAAAAGAGATCTTCAGTTTCAAACGCTGTCTTACCTGTGCCTGGCGTGAAAATCTCGAACTTTTACGCGACCCCATCCGTGCCACTCTTGCCCTGTTCGGTGCCATGATCCTTATGCTGGTCATGGGGTACGGGATCAATATGGACGTGGAGGATCTTACTTTTGCTGTTCTGGACAGGGATCAGTCTGTCATCAGCCAGAATTATGTGCTCAATATTGCCGGAAGCCGCTATTTTCATGAGAAAAAGCCTGTCCGGGATTATGCGGATCTGGATGAACGCATGAAAAGCGGGGAACTCAATCTTGTTGTGGAGATCCCGCCCGGATTCGGCAGGGATGTGGAGCAGAAACTTTCTCCGGAAGTATCCTACTGGATCGACGGAGCTATGCCTTCCCGTGCAGAAACTATCAATGGATATGTGAAATCCCTCCATTCCCAATGGCTGGAGGAACAGCAGAAAAAGATGCCGAACTATAAAAAACAGGAAAGTTTCAATATCCAGACCCGTTACCGTTACAATCCGGATGTATTGAGTCTGCCCGCTATGGTTCCTGCTGTGATCCCCATCCTCCTCATGATGATCCCCGCTATTCTGGCGGCTCTTGCCGTGGTGCGGGAAAAAGAGATGGGGTCCATCATCAATCTTTATGTGACGCCGTTAAGCAGACTGGAATTCCTGTTGGGAAAACAGCTTCCCTATGTGGCATTTTCCGTTCTGAGTGCCTTCCTGCTTGTGGTAATGGCTGTGATCGTATTTGATGTGCCGGTAAAGGGCAGTTTATTTACTCTGCTTGCCTCTCTGGTATTGTATTGTGTGATCACTACCGGATTCGGACTTCTTGCCTCCTCGGTGACAAGAAGTCAGATCGCTGTGATCTTTATGACCCTTCTTGCCACGATTCTGCCCGCTACCCAGATGTGCGGCATGATGAACCCTGTGGATACACAGGAAGGTATGGCAAGGATCATTGGAGAGATCTATCCCACCACCTATATGCTGCAGATCAGCCGCGGGGTGTTCAACAAGGCTCTGGGGTTGAAAGATCTGTATCAGCCCCTTCTGGTTCTTCTGATCGAGATACCCTGTATTCTTGCACTGGGTACGGTTTTCCAGAAAAAGCAGGAAGAGTAAGAAAAAGGCATAAATCTGAAAGGGAAAATTATTATGATCCGGTCAGTAAAAAATATATATCATCTCGGAGTAAAGGAGCTTGTAAGTCTTTTCAGAGACTATCTGCTTCTTATCCTTATCATCTATTCCTTTTCTGTTGCGGTCGTGGTGGCTTCCAGGGGAAAACCCGATTCTCTGAGTTCTGCCGCCATTGCTGTTGTGGATGAGGATCATTCCCAGCTTTCCAAACAGATCGCGGATGCCTTCTTTCCGCCCATGTTTATTCCGGCAAAGGAGATCCAGCGGTCGGAGATCGATCCGGCAATGGATGCGGGGGAATATACTTTTGTACTTGTGATCCCTGTAAATTTCGAGAAAGACCTTATGGCAAATCTTGATCCGGAGATCCAGCTCAATGTGGATGCCACAAGAATGTCCCAGGCATTCACGGGGGCAGGGTATATCCAGCAGATCATTGACGGGGAAGTGCGGACGTTCCTCAAGAAGAATTCTGAAAAAGGCATTGCTGAAATGGTGATACGCAACCGTTTCAACCCAAACCTCACCCAGCCGTGGTTCGATGCGGTGATGCAGCTGGTGAACAATATCACCATGCTTGCCATTATCCTTACCGGTTCCGCCCTGATCCGGGAACGGGAAAACGGTACTCTGGAACATTTGCTTGTCATGCCGGTGACGGAGTTCCAGATCATGGCTTCCAAGATCTGGTCCATGATGGCGGTGGTACTGGTTGCGACAGCTTTTTCCATAATCTTTGTGGTGCATATTTTTCTTCAAGTACCTATGGAAGGTTCCTTCCTGCTGTTTATTTCAGGGGTGGCTCTGCATCTTTTTGCCGCAACGTCCCTGGGGATCTTTCTGGCATGTATTGCACAGAATATGCCCCAGCTGGGGATGCTGCTCATCCTTATCCTCATGCCCATGCAGATGCTTTCCGGGAGCATGACACCTATGGAAAGTATGCCCAAATGGGTACAGGTCGTCATGCAGGCGGCTCCCACTACGCATTTTGTGGAATTTTCCCAGGCGATCCTTTACAGGGGTGCGGGACTTGATGTGGTATGGTTCTCCTTCCTGAAACTCTTATGTATCGGCGCATTGCTTTTTGCCCTTTCTCTGAGCAGTTTCCGTAAATCTGTGGCATAATAAGGGGGATTTTTATGACAAAGGGCAGGATCTTCTACGGAGGAACATTTGATCCTGTGCATAACGGGCATATCGCTATTGCGGAATATGTGGGTAAACATTTTCCCGCATATTCCTTATTGATCGCCCCTGTATTTGTACCGCCCCATAAAAATCTTTCCGGCTTACTGCCCTTTGAACACCGCTGCATCATGGCGGAAAAAGCCTTTGAAGGAATGAATAATATTGAAATATGCGATGTGGAAAAAGAACGGGAGGGAAAATCCTATTCTTTTGATACTCTGCATATCCTGGAGAAAAAATATCCGGGGGAAGAGATTTGTCTGCTCATCGGCGGGGACAGTCTTCTTCAGCTTCACACCTGGTACCGGGCAAAAGAGCTTGCCAGGGATTTTTCCGTTATTGTGTATCCCCGTCCGGGTCAGTGCATCACCCCGGAAACTCTTGTGAAAAACTCCTGGACAGAGGAAGAAGCACAGAAACTCTGCTCCTGTGTTCTGGAGGATGTGCCGCTTTTTCCTGTTTCTTCCACATTCATCCGTTCCCTGTACCGGGAAGGCAGAGCAGGGGAAGCGGAAAAATATATTCCTTCTTCTGTGGCTGAATGTATCCGGAAAAATTCTTTTTATACCTGAGGAGTTTTGAAATTACCTCACCCCTCCCCCTCTTCAGAAGGAAAATTCTCTGAAGAATACATGAAGTACCGCTCTTCCCATCTCTTTGGCAAGAATATACTTTTTCTCCACTTCCGCAAGGCCTGTTCTTCCATAGGGGCATTGCATGGGTGCATCCATTTTGATCGTTACGGCATACAAGACATTTACCGGGGTGAAATCCTTTGTTTTCCGGTCGGGAAAACAGGCAATGAAACCGCCGGTCTGCTGTACAAGGGTGGAGTCACGGAATTTTACCGCCACCGGATTTATGGAGTGGACTCTGCCTGAAAATTCTTCCAGGCTGTCCCGCAGACGCAGAGTAACTTTATCGCCGGGAACAAGTTTATTTACTTCATTATCCCTTGCATACGCATAAACTTTTTTCTCCGGGGAAACGATGGAACCCAGAACCGTTCCTTTGGGCAGCCATCTTCCGGGGACACCTTCTTTCAATTCCGGAAGAAAGATCCCCTTTTCCGGAGCTTTCACATTCATGCGGAGCTTTCTTCTTTCCATTTCCTGAAGATAGATCCGGTTTGCCTTCAACCGTTCAAAAACGATCCGGCTTTCTTTGATCGTTCCGGAATCTCTCCTCACCAGATCCAGTTCTGCCTGATCTCTTGCCGTGGCAATGCGGCTCTTCTGCAAAGCAAAGTCCAGAAGGGGACTGTGACATTCAAGGATCCTGTCCCCTTTATCCACCTGTATGGGTTCTTCCGTAAGCCTTTCTGAAGCAAAGGCTCCTTCATCCATTGTTACAAGAACTTTGTTTTCAGCAGTGATCTCACAGGGCAGATCCAGTGACCAGGGGAAGGGGATAAAGAAAAGGGAAAATACTGCCGCAAGGAGCAGAAGAGTGAAACATGCCTTTACTTTGGAAACTTTTTTTCTTGCCGTTCCCAGCAATTTGAGTTCCCGCCAGAGAGGAAGAAGGATCATTGTAAAAAGTTCCAGTCCCATAAGGACGATCGCCACCGGCTTGGCAAAGGCAAACTGGAAATAGACCAGAAGGATGATGGAGGTATAAAGAAAGATCCGGTAAATAAAGGAGGCTGCCCCGAAAAAGTACAAAGCAGCTCCGGAACAATCCCCCGCATCCGGATAGGAACCCAGTCCAAGAAAAAATCTTCTGTTGAAACTTTTCAGATATTCCGAGGAACGGGTCATAAGGTTTTCAATATTGAGAATATCTGTAAGGATATAATATCCATCGTAACGGATAAAGGGATTGCCGTTGACAAGGAGTGTTCCCAGAGTACTTACCGCAAAAAGATAGAACATGGTGGATTTTAACGGTCCCGGCGGGGCATAGACCCATACGGCGGCAGCAAGCCCGCCGAAGATAAGTTCACTGATGATCCCGGCACTGTCACACAACAGTCTCTGATGTCTGGGCAGACGCCAGGAGTCGGTAAGATCTACAAAAAGTCTGGGATAAAATACAATAAAACTTACCCCCATTGCCCTGACTTTCGCTCCCAATACTTTTGCCGTATAACCGTGAGAAAGTTCATGGATGCTTTTTGTGACCAGAAGTGCCCAGAAATAATTGACCAGACCCGCCCAGGAGAGGGAATTGATGAAAGAGTTACACGCTTCGTGCCACTGACGGGCAAGCAGAATGTAGCCGCAAAGGGCGGCGATCACAAGAAACATAACGGTATACCGGTTGAAAACAAGTTTTGCCGCCGGTGCTGTTGCTGTAAAAAATCTGTCGGGATAAATGGGCGGCAGCTTGAAGAAAAGATATACGGATGCCGCTCGGAGAATACGGCTTTTTTCCATTAAAAGTTTATAGGATTCATACTTTTTACCGGTTCTTCCGTATTCCGGGACAAAGAGGGAATTCTGATCCAGAAAAAGTATGATGTCGGCAAGTTCTTCTTCTGTGACCGTTAAACCGGCATCGGCGGCTCTCTTCAGAAAGTCCTGCATTTTACAGGGGCTGTCCATCATCTGTATGATCCGGCAGGAGTGTTCGGATAGTTTATAATAGGCTTCTGAAAGAGGATCATACAGCATGGCATTTTCCCCATGCTGTCCCGGCGGTATGAATTTTATATCACTTCTCAAAGAGCTGATGATATAATCTTTTTTCTGTGTTCCGGCATTTTTCCCGTCTCCGGATAGAGTTTGCGCATTTCCGGAGTATTCTTTTATCTCTTTATCCATAATGATCCGCCTTACAAGCCTCTCCACCACAGGACGAAGCCCCGGAAAAGATAATAGCCCAGAAGTACTTTTTCACCGGTGACACGGGCAATTCCCCGCATACCGTAACGCAGACGGGATATATCCGTAAGCATACGCACTTTTACATGATAACTGTAGATATTGCTTTCTGTAAGTTCCGGATAAAAACGGGAGGAGAGGATCTCCACTTGTATGGGTTCTTCCGGTCTTGTGTGCAGAAAGAGAACGATTTTGGGCTTTCCGGCAAGAACGGAGGCATCTTTTTCATTGACCATGACTTCCGCGATCATATCCTTTTCAGAAAGCAGTTCAAACTGTTTTTCTCCAAGATGCAATGCTCTTCCGGCAAGGGCATCGCTGCTGCCGCCTGTAAGCGCAAGGATCCCGTCGGCAGGAGCTTTTACTATACTGTTTTTCAAATACCATTTTGCTTCCGCTATTGCCACATCCGCCTGCTGGATCTTGTATTGCAGGACTTTAAGACGCCCCAGTTTTTCCCTGTCTGTGAAAGCAGCTTTGGATTCTGTTTCATACTGCGCCTGTGTTTCCCGTTTCTGGGCGGTTGCGGAGGCAAGGAGATATTTCATCCGTTCCGTATCATATTCCAGGATACAGTCACCTTTCCGGATCTTGTCGCCGTCATTGAAATAACATTTGCGGATGATACAGTCAAACCATGCGTAGGAAGCGTGTACAGTGTGGGACTTTACTGCAAATTCAGCAGAAACGGTATGTTCCACCCGGACAGTGAAAAGGGCGGCAATAAAAAGAAGAAGCAATACAAGCAGAACTCTGCCGAAGGTGATTTTTTTTGAATAACGCAGCATCTGTGAAGCAAAGCCTGCTGTTGTATGACTCCACAATGCGTTTCCGTAATCCGGGGCGAGCAGTGCTGCAGCCGCAGAGAAATGGCCCGGGCTGTTTTCCCTGTATTCTGTGATCCATAAAAACGGTTCTTTTTCCGACAGAGGATTACGGGGGGAAACAAGGGGGATCACTGCAAGGGTTTTCATTTCTGAGAAAATACAGTCTGCCGCATCCGGAACGGATTCCCGGCAGAGATTATATATACTGCTGTCTTTTTCCACAAGAAGCGGGCTTCCGTCGGCAGGGAGGTTTTTCATAAAGATCCTGCTCAGTTTTATCATACTGGAAATATATTCCGTATGGGCATTTGCCGCCGGAAGAGCGTATTCGGCAACAGGGGAACTTTTTCCGCCTCTCTGATCCAGAAGCACCGAACGGTCAAATTGCAGGAGGATACGGGAGTTGTTGACAATATGGATCCCCAGTGCGGTGAGGTCTTTGCAGGCAAAGGCATCTTTGGTAAGACGCATGACTGCACTGAAGATATGCAGTTTGTTCTTAAGTTCGCTGATTTCCTGTGAAAGATTGTTTGCCATAAGATTTATTTCCCGATTTTAAGGAGAATGCCGGACATTCCGGCTTTCATCAGATGATCTTTGTTGTTCAGAAGGATTTTCACCTCAAAAGTTTCACTTCTGTGATCCGCTTTTCCTGCGATCTCAAAAACGCTTCCTGTGACCTCTTTGCCGGTCTCATTGATCTTTACGGTAAACAACTGCCCTCTTTTTGTTCCTGACAGCTGGCTTGTAGGCAGATTCATCACTGCCAGAAGTTGCGTATCGTCAATGATCCCCAGTATGGGCTGGGAACTTTTTACGGTTTCAAAATCTCTTGCCAGAAGAGCTTCAACGGTTCCATCAAAGGGGGCCTTTACCGTGCAGAAATATAAATTCCGCATGGCATCGGACTTGGCAACAAGGGCAATACGCAGTTTTTCTTTGGCTACTTCCGCTTCCAGAAGAGATCTTTTCAGTTCAATATCACTTTGCAGCCCATCGGCAAAAAGTCTCTGATTGTCTTTTGCCTTCTGGTCGGTATATTTTACATGCAGTTCCGCTTCCCTTACTGCGGATTCGGTTTTCAACAGTTCATTTTTATACTTGCTGTCATCCAGTTTTACAAGAATATCATCTTTTTTGAACCGTTCCCCCATACGGTAATTCTGTTTGAGGATGATTCCTTCGATCTGGGTGGAAAGGACTGCTTCCCGGAAGGGGAAAAGCACCACCTTTACCGGCAGGGATTCCAGTAGTTCATTTCCTTTGAGAGTAAGTGCCTGTCCTGAAAAAATTCCGGTATAGAAAAAAAGTCCAAGCAGAAATAGAAAAAGGGGGGGGGGCAATAAACGCATTTGTAAAATATCCTTTTACTGTGATTCCTTACGTGTTTCTGAATATTTTTCCTGTTTTTTCTTCCGTAAAAGCGGAAAAGATTTGCTAAAATCAAAGGAATACCGTATATTAATACACTCACAGAAACAACCCTTTGATCTTCGGCAGGAACATCATGCAATACAATAGCACTTCTAAGGAGATTTTCAACTCCGGAAAAGAGAAATCTCCGGGAAAAATCTTTCCGCAATATTATTACCGGCTGGATTTTTCTTTCAACGGTACAGAATATTACGGCTGGCAGCGGCAGAGTTGCGGAAATACCGTGCAGGAGGCTATGGAGAATGTTTTACGGAATATCTTCCATAAAGAGGATCTTGTCCTTACCGGGTGCGGCAGAACGGATACCGGGGTACATGCTCTCAATATGACCGCCTCCTTTCATGTGGATGCAAAGATCCCGCCGGATGAATTGAAAAAATGTCTTGAAAAACGTCTGCCCCACGATATTGCCATATTGAATGTGGAAAATCTTCCCCGTTTCAATGCCCATGAGGAAGCTTTGGGAAAGGCGTATGTCTATACGGTAAAACTGCATGCCTATTCTCTCTTTCTTCCCCAGGGGTGCTGGCCCTGGGTGGAAAAAGGTGATCTGGATGCAGTGAAAGAAGCAGTAAAGGAGGTTGCCGGAACCCATGACTTTTCCAACTTTTCCGGAAGACCCGCCCCCGACAGCAGAAGAACGGTATTCCGTGCGGAATTTTATGATTTTTCCCCTATGATCTGTTTTTATTTTTCCGGTAACGGTTTTCTGCATAAAATGGTTCGCAGACTGGTAGGCGGACTGCATGAAGTCTATATGGGAAAGATCTCCAAAGAGGATTTTATTTCCGCTTTGTATGAAAAAGACTGCCATAAGGTTCAGGAGGTCGCCCCGCCCAAAGGGTTGTATCTCAAAAAAGTCTTTTACAGGAAGGATGAGTGGAAGGAGGATATTTTACAGCATCCGCCTTTCTTTTATTGATTTTTATTGTTCCTGTTCCGGATCGGTAAAAGGGATGGTGGAAAATTCTTCCGCATTATAGAAGGCGGCTTCCACTTTGAGGAGCTGTTTTTTTCTGTTGGGTTTATTTTTATTCTTTATTTCGTCCAGAAGAAGGCTTACTGCTTTTTCCGCCGCAAGGGGGATATTGGTCAGCGTTACACATAAAAGAGCTTTATGTGCCAGTTCCCCGTTCCAGTAACCGCAAACGGAGGCAAGAACCGGTTGATAGAGGGGCTTTTCTTCCAGATGCCGTAAAAAATTTGCTGTGGTGAGATGTCCGTTGAGAACCAGCGCAGGGTATTGTTTTTCCATAAGGAAACGGATGGTCTTTTTTCTTTCCTCCCTTGAGGAGGTACAGCAGGGAAGAAGAGCAGGCGTAAGGCCGTTATCCTGAAATACTCTTACAAAAATATCCGCTTTTGTATTGGCAGTATCAAATACTCCCCATACTTTTTTATGTCCTTTTTCCCGGAAGAGTTCCGCAGTTTTCTGCATACCTTTTTCAATATCATGCAGAAGAATATTCTGAACATCTTTTCCACTGGGTTCGATATAGACAGTGGGGATCATTCCATACGTTTCCGGCAGTGGGATACAGCTTATGATCCCGTCCGGGAGATTCCGGGGAAAACCTGTTTCCGTACAGACAAGAGTCTGATAGGAATTTTTCGCTGCCATTGTAAGAATATGTTCCGCAAGAAAGGAAAAGTAGCTGTTGGAAAGCTGGGGGATCACCAGTGCAAGAAGACGGCTCTGTCCTGTTTTCAATGCTCTGCCCAGAGGTGAGGGCGTATAGGAGAGAAGGTCTGCTACCTCAAAGATCCGTTTTCTGGTTTCCGCAGAAAGACGTGCCGCAAGGGGATGACCATTCAGGCAGAGAGAAACACTGCTTGCAGATACTCCCGCTTTTTCCGCCACCATTTTCAACGTGACTTTTTTATCTGTTTTTTCTGCCATATTTCCAAGCTCCTACTTTTTATTCTGATAACATAGCATTTTTCCTGCTGTTTTCAATCCCCTGTGAGCAAATATTTATATAAGGTTCAAAGAAAAGCCTTTTTTTTCTTGACTTTTCAGATATTGCTGTTATATTGAGTATAGTTAAATCGTTTTAACAAAAATTATCACAGGGAAAGGATGAAGAAATGAATGAGTATTGGAGAAATGCGGTCTGGACTTACGGAAGTCATGAACCCATGTCCATGTATTTACGCGGCCGCAGACTGTGGACTGCCGGTCTGAAAGGCGGTGCATTGTGGGCGCGTAGATGGCACGAAGAATATGATTCGGAAGAAAATATAAAGAAAATGGCTTCTCTGGGGCTGAATTATCTCCTCTCCCGTTTTTACAAGGGAATGGGTTGGGAATATGAAAAAGAGGATTTCAAAAACGTACAGCTTTTTGTGGAACGCTGTCGTAAATACAATATCCGTACTTTAGGGTATGTGCAGTATGGATCCCTCTATTTTGAACACATGAAATATGAGGTCCCCGATCTGGAAGACTGGGCGGCAAAACGTCCCGACGGTACTCCCGTTCCCTATATTGATGATGATTCCTTCTACTACCGCTGGATGCCCTGTCCCTCCCAGAGTAAATATCTGGATTATCTGGAAAAAATTCTGGACATCGGTATAAATGAGGGAAAATTTGATGGATTTCTTCTGGACAACTGTCTGGGATCTGCCTGTTACTGCCCCCGGTGCAAAGCACTGTTCCGGGAATATCTGAAAGAACATTGCAATGCGGAAGAATTCGGGCTGCCCGGATTCGATCATGTGGAACCTCCTACGGATGAGGCTTGCGAAGCTCCGGAATGGGAAGACCCGGTTTTGATCGCATGGAAGAATTTCCAGGCGGAACTTTTCTACAAATCTTTCAAGCGTCTGTATGACTATGTAAAGAATAAAGCCCCCAATCTTATTTTCAGTGCCAATGTGCCCGCTCTCCGCCGTATTTCCGCCTTCCGTCACTGGGGACAGGATTATACTCTGCTTGCAGATTGTTTTGATTTTATCATGGATCAGAACGGCAACGAACCCATGATGCTGGATAATGGTTCTGTTATCAGCCGTGCCCGTTGTACCATGATGGGGGAAGCGTTGGGTAAAGATCTTTTTGTAAATACAGACGGCGGTGCCGAACCGCAAAGTACCCGTCCGGAAGTTTACGCAGCAAGCATTATGGATGCAAAAGTTTTCCAGAGTGTGACTTCCGACCGTATCATCATGACTCCCGAACGCAACGGTGTCCCCCGCTGGAAGATCTATCCTGAACGGGTACAGTCATTACAGCAGTTCCTGAAGGTTTCTTCCTCTTTTGATAAAGAATTTTATGCTCCCAATTATGCTCCGGTCGCCCTTCTTTACTCAAATGTTTCCCAGCATCTTTCTGTGAATTCCTTCCATGCTCTTCTTTCAGCGGAAGAGGTACTTTTCCGCAATCACATCCCCTTCCGTCTGATCGTCAGCAAAGGGGAGGGCTTTACTGTTCCCGCCGATTGTAAAGACCTTTTGCTTTTCGGTGCAAAATGTATGAGTAAAGAAGATCTGGAAAGTGTACAGAGTTTTCTGGCAAAAGGCGGAAATGTGATTGCGGATGTCATGGCAGGGGACTGTAATATTGAAAACCGTCAGTATGAGGAAAATCCCCTTGCAGAAATGCCGCAGGTAAAGAGAGTGGAAACTCTTAAAACAAATGTACTTGATCCTGACTGGCGTTTTGAAGTACTGCCTCCGGATAATGGTAATGTCATCCTTGACAATCTTTCCTGCCTTCCCTTCCGCATTACAGCACCGGAAACTGTGCTTGTAAGAGTCAATGAAACGGAAGAAGAATATATCATCCATTTCATCAACTACACGGCAGAGACCTGTTCCGGCATCAAAGTGGAAACTCTTTCTGCAAAGGATCATTTCCTGTATGCTGATTTTGAAACAGCCCAATGGAAAACTCTTCCCGCAGGAAAGGAAGCAGTTCTCCCGGACAGCATTTCCTGGAGCGTGCTCAAATTCCAAAAATAATTGATACGGATCGTATCGTAAAAAAAGCTGTATGGAATATCGTGTCCCATACAGCTTTTTTGTTGATTCGTTTTGAAAAATCTCTTTTTAAGAGATCTTCAATGCAAGTATGCCATTGCTGTTTTCAAGAGAGTATCTCTTACCGTTGTAATCCAGAGATTCGCCTGCGGCAAGTGAACCGCAATCCACACCATCTTCCACATAGAGAGTAATTCTATCGTTGAAGGCAGAGGCTCCTGCGGCAAGCCGGAAGGTTCCCACCTGATCCGCATCCACTTCCATGGAATAACGTTCCACAGAATAGAGATTACCGATATTATCAAGGATCACACCCTGATCGCTGGTACGGTCATCCAGTTCAAAGTTGACGTATGCGCCGGAAGCATCCACGCCGCCGGAAGTGATGACCGATCCTTCAAAGCTGTGCCAGCCGCCCATTTTTGCGCCATCATAGAAGATCATTGTTCCGGTGTTATCCAGTTCGGAACCATAGAGGTAGCCTCCTGAACCGATACCAAGTTTTGCTCCGCTGGTGACTTCGGTAGTATAGGCTGTTGCGCCATTATAAATATGAAGTCCGCCGTCGGGGTTGATAATGGTTCTATTGGCAGCTGCTCCGGAGGAGAGAATGATAGCTCCCCACTGGTTGATCTCGTTGTCATTCACAAGACCTCCGCCCCATACGGTGAGTTCTCCTGCATAGTCAATAAGAGTATTGTAAGTTGTTGCCCCATCCCCCACACCGAAGAATCCGCCTTGTTTGACGGTTGTGTTACTTGCAACAGCACCACTGTAAACATGCAGACCGCCCTGCGAGTTAATGGTTGTGGCATCAGCCATTGCACCACTCAAAAGAATGATTGCGCCATACTCATTAATGGTATTCCCATAAACTTTACCACCGCCCCAGACTTTCAATTCTCCTGCGTAATCAATGGTTGTATTGTAAGTTGTTGCCCCAAGACCTACGCCGAAAATACCTTTCTGTTTGACGGTGGTATTGGATGCCACAGCCCCGCTGTAAACATGCAGCCCCCCCTGAGAATTGATAACAGAAGAATCTGCCACAGCTCCGGAAGAGAGAATAATTGCACCCCACTGATTGATGGTATTGTTATAAACTTTACCACCACCCCAGACGGTCAATTCTCCGGCATAGTCGATTGTGGTATTGTAGGTTGTTGCCCCGTCACCCACGCCCAGATAGCCGCTTTGTTTGACGGTGGTGTTGCTTGCGGTCGCTCCACTGTAAACATGCAGACCTCCGGCAGAGTTGATGGTGGTAATATTTGCCGCCCCGCCGGAAGAAAGAATCACATTGCCGCCCTTATTGATGGTTGCGGAAGTAATAACTTCCCCATTGGAAACATATACATTCTTTCCGGAATTGACCACGATCCCGCCGGAGGACGTTCCACCACTGGATACAATGCCACCGGAGGACGTTCCGCCGGAACTGACAATGCCACCGGAAGAGGTTCCACCACTGGATACGATGCCACCGGAGGACGTTCCGCCACTGGAAACGATCCCGCCGGAAGAGGTTCCTCCACTGGAAACAATGGGATTGACATAGAAATGCAAGGCTCCGTTTTCTTTACTCAAAGCATAAGTATCCCCATTGGCAGTAAGTTTTCCGCCAACAGACAATGTACCAAGATCGGTTCCTGTATCTGTTGTTACAGTAATACTTCCCGTAAAGTTTTCAGCACCTTGGGCAAGTTTATACATTCCATCAGCCTGATCTGCGGAAACGGTAATGGTATAAGTTGGGGTTCCGGAAATCAAAGAAAGATCATTGATGAGATAATCATCTTTTACAGTTCTATCAGAAAGGGTAAAGTCAATGATACTTCCGGTATATGCTGAAACAGAAGCTCCTGATTCGATTTGCAAACTGCCTTTATGTACTCCACCGGAGTAGATGTCCAGATAGCCTCTGCAATTCACCGTGGTATCGTTCGCGACTCCGCCGGAAGAGATATACATATCGCCATAGTAATACACCGTGGTGGAGTTTGCTACTCCGCCGGAGTAGATGTCCAGATAGCCGTAATCCACCGTGGTATCGTTCGCGACTCCGCCGGAGGAGATGCTCATATGTCCCCAGAAATTGACAGTTGTATTCTCCGTGACCCCGCCGGAGGAGATGCGCATATTTCCGCGGGAATTGACCGTGGTATTGTTTGCCACTCCGCCGATGATGTACATAGCTCCCCAGGAATTGACCGTGGTGCTAACGGCTACCGTTCCGGAATGAACTGTAGCGGAAGCAGTGTTGGCGGAATACCCTGTCCTCTCTCCCTCTAAAACCATTCCGCTTAAAGTGTTGGAAATAAAAGAAACATTAGCACCATCCTCTACGTCCACACATCCGCCATTTTCTTTGATTGCAGTAGCTGTACCGCCGGAGGAGATGGACATATAGCCTCTGGAACTGACTGTAGTACTGTTCGCCGTTCCGCCGGAGGAGATGTACATACTGCCCAAAGGATTGATGGTGGTACTGTTAGCCGTGCCGCCGGAGATATGCATAACTCCGTCGGAATTAACGGTGGTACTGTTTGCCACTCCGCCGGAAGAGATATACATACTGCCCAAAGGATTGATGGTGGTACTGTTCGCCGTTCCGCCGGAGATATGCATAACTCCGTCGGAATTAACGGTGGTATTGTTTGCGACCCCGCCGGCGATTACCATACTGCCAAATCTGTACCCGTCGGAGTAGCGACTGCTCCCATAGATGACGGTACTCTCCGCTATCGTATTGGAGTGAACAGTCATGGCTGCTCCGCTTGATAACGTTATACCGGAAATCGTGTTGGAAATAAAAGAAACATCAGCCCCGTCCGCGACACTTACATATCCGCCATTTTCTTTTATAGCGGTAGCTGTGCCGCCGGAGGAGATGCTCATATATCCACCGGAATTGACCGTGGTACTGTTAGCCGTGCCGCCGGAGGAGATGTCCATTCTTCCGTCATCGACAGTTGTGGCGGTAGCTGTTCCGCCGGAGTAGATGTCCAGATAGCCTCTGTAATTCACCGTGGTGGAGTTCGCTACAGTACCGGAATGAACTGTTGCACTATCAATCAACACCAGTCCGCTTAATGTATTGGCAACAAAAGTGACATTTGCACCTTCTTCTACCTCTACATATCCACCGTTTTCTTTGATCGCTATGGCCGTTCCGCCGGAAAAGATGTACAGACCACCACCGGAATTCACCGTGGTATTGTTCGCCACTCCGCCATTGGAGATGGTCATCCTGCCGGAATTGATGACGGTAGTGCTGTTAGCCGCGCCGCCGGAATAGATGTACATATAGCCACTGGAATTGACTGTGGTGGAGTTAGCCATGCCGCCGGAAGAGATGTACATAGCACCGGCTGAGTAGTTGTGGGACTTGACCGTGGTAGAGTTCGCGACCCCGCCATTCATGACATACATTCTTCCGTAAACAACTTTGTTATCCATTGTCTGTGCAGATAAGAGCAGCTGATTATTGCTGCCAAAGTACACACCGGAATATTGGCTCGCATAAGTCACATACGCACCGTTGTCAGCTTGAACATATCCGATACAGGGAGTCCAAATGATATTGGTTGCGGTTCCGCCGGAGGAGATGTACATATAGCCGTTGGAATTCACCGTTGTATTGTTGGCCACCCCGCCGGAGTAGATGATCATACTGCCATAGGAATTGATGGTAGTGGAATTAGCTGTGCCGCCAGAGCCAATGTTCATAGATCCCCAGGATTTGACAGTGGTGGAGTTAGTTATGCCGCCGGAGGCGATGTACATATAGCCACTGGAATTGACTGTGGTGGAGTTAGCCATGCCGCCATTCATGACATACATTCTTCCGGATACAACTTTGTTATCCATTGTCTGTGCAGATGAGAGCAGCTGATTATTGCTGCCAAAGTATATACCGGAATATTGACTTGCATAAGTTACATACGCCCCATCATTAACTTGAATATCTCCAATACAGGGAGTCCAAATGATATTGGTAGCTGTCCCTCCGGAGTAGATGGTCATTAAGCCACCGGAATTGAGAGTTGTTGAGTTCGCCGTTCCGCCGGAATAGATGTACATCTTGCCGCCGGAATTTATCGTGGTATCCACCGCTACTCCGTTGATGCCTATAATTCCTCTGTAATTGACGGTGGTGCTGTTCGCTGTTCCGCCGGAGGAGATGTTCAGCCATCCCAAAGAAGTGACTGTTGTATTGTTGGCTACTCCGTCAGATTCGATGAACATTGATACAATAGACTGATAATTACCTATAGTAGCACTTGTGACGGATTGTCCCGAACTGATATAATATACACTCATTTCTCTTTCCTCTCATTTCTTATGTTATTTTCGATATATAGTAACATCGTATCTTTTTCAAGAAAAAATGTAAGATTCTGCTTTTTCTTCCGTGCTTTTTCAGAACATTTTTTATTCCACCGGAAAAAGTTTTCCATATATATGGCATGGAAATATAACAGCACAGATCATAGCCGTATATTCAGAAGCCTTTCCGCATTTTTATAAAAAATCATTTCATTGATCTCATCCCCAAGATCCAATCCCAGAACATCGTCAATGGCATCCTGATGACGCAACGCCGGATAATCACTGGCAAAAAGTACCTTCTCCGGTCCGTGGGCAAAGACCATTTTCCGCGTATTTTCCTTCCCGATATGACGGATCGTGCTGGATATATCCATCAATACCGGAGTGCCGATCAGGTATTTCCAGGATTCCTCCCATACCGAATAGCCTCCCATGTGGGCGGCTATGATCTTATAGCCCGGAAAGTTCCGGACAACATTACGCAATCTGTCCGGCGAGGAAAGAGGGGATTTGATGTCACCTATATGAAACAGCATCGGCAGATCCTTTCCCGCAGCTTCGTAAATGGGCATCATCTTCGGATCATCTACATAAAACCCCTGGAAATCTGTATGAAATTTCAAGCCGTGCAACCCCAGAAGCCGCAGTCTGTCCAGTTCCGCCGCATAATCCGTGAAATCCCGGTGCATCGTTCCGAAGCCAACAAATAAATGTGGATACTTATTTTGCAGGGAGGCAATATAATTATTGATGTTTCTCACCTGCGCCTCTTTTGTTGCAGAAGAAAAAATCACACATTTATTCACCTTTGCCGCCAATACACTGGCAACAAGATCCTGCTCCAGACCGGTCCCTTCCCATTTGCACTCATAATACGTTTCCAGATGATCCACCGCTTTTGCAGCTATATTTTCCGGAAAAACATGTGCGTGAACATCAAAGATCTTCATTTGTTTCTTTCTCTGTCTGTAAAAAAGTCAAGCCTTCCGCTTTCTGTAAAAAGGGAAGGCTTTGGCTTTACAGCAGTTTTTTATTGGGTTATTCTGCCGTTTTCAGCAATATCTTTTGCCATCTGACGCAATGCCGCAAGGTCAAGTTTCCCGCTTCCCAGCATGGGAATCGTCTTGACTTCATAGAAGTTGGTGGATTTGGGGATCCACAGATTGGTGATCTTGCGGGCGCGCATTTCCGTAACGATCTCGTCAGGAGTCATCTGCATGGCAGTATGGATGACGATCAGTGCTTCGCCTTTGGCACTGTCGGGAATACTCGCCACAACCGCCTGTTTGCTGTCCGCTCCGATGATCTCGTTTACCGTACATTCCACAAGTTCGTGGGGAACCATTTCTCCACCGATCTTGCTGAAACGGGAAATTCTGCCGCAGAGTGTGATATATCCATTCACGTCGATCGTTCCGATGTCTCCGGTATTGTACCAGCCGTCTTGGATGGCATCTGCCGTAAGCTGCGGTTCTCCCAGATACCCCTGCATCACGTTGGCTCCCTTGATCTCAAGAAGTCCTTCTGTATCATGGGGCAGAGGCTGTCTGGTAACAGGATCCACGATCCTTGCACAGATCCCCGGCATGGCTGGACCGATACTGCCTTCTTTTCCCCGTTCCTTACCCAGTTCATCAATGGATGAACCGATATTGATCGCCACGATGGGGGAAAGTTCCGTACATCCGTACCCTTCAATAAGCACTCTTTCCCCGTTGTTCTGACGGTCGAATTTTTCAGAAATATCCACCCGGAGCTTTTCCGCCCCGGCAATGGCAAGACGGACTGTGCTGAACTGTTCCGGAGTACATCTTCTCATATATGCCTGCATGAAGGTGGGCGTGGCAAGAAGAATGGTGGCTTTATGTTTGGTCATGGCTTTGCCGATGGCTTCACAATCCAGGGGATTGGCAACATACACAACTTTGCATCCCACCATGACAGGAAGCCAGAATGCCGTACACATCCCGAAGGCATGGAAGAGAGGAAGACTTCCCAGCATCACATCTTTGGGCTGGAAGTTCATCACATTGATAAAGGAGTGGATATCGCTGTTGAAGTTGTGGTGGGAGAGCATGACTCCTTTGGGAATACCTGTGGAACCGCTGGAGAAGAGGACTGCGGCAGTCCGCATCACATCCCTGTGACTGACAGGGGAAATGATATTCATAAATTCCTGATGGGGAAGAATGACTGCTCCCGCCGCCATGACAAATTTATCCCATTTGGTAATGGTGGAAGCAATATCTTCCATAAAGACCATTTCCGGAAGGACATCATATTTGATCTTTTCCACAAACTTTCTGCTTGTGAGAATGTGGGTGATCTTTGCTTTGTCAATAGCGTAGCGTACAGAATCTTTTGAGGCTGTAAAGTTCAGAATGGCAGGAACTTTATCCGCCATCATAACAGCACAGGAGGCAATGGCTGAAGCTGCGCAGTTGGGCAGCATCACCCCGACATATTCACAGTCGGGAGCCACCATTTTACGGATCTTTCTGCTGAAAATGGCAGAACCCACAAACGCCATAAAGGTACTTACCTCTTTTCCGCCGTAATCCGCAAAAAGCGTACGGAAGGGATGTCTTTTGGCATTTCTTGCCATCTGATAATGCAGAGGTCTGTCTTTGGCTCTGGGAACCATTTCCGTATCTGCACCCATTTCAGAAATGATCTGTCTCAATTCAAAAGCATCGATATCCCCGGAGATCCTTTTGCCGAAGGTAATGGAAACCGGGTGGGGCAGTTCTTTGGGAATACGGATCTTTTCCTTGCTGTAATAGTGGGTGAAAATACTTCCCCAGATCATGCCGATCCTTACCGGGATGACCGGTATATCCATTCCCTCGGGAAGCATCATGGAGTAACCGCCTTTGAACTCATCCATAAGACCGTTTTTGGAGATCCTTCCTTCAGGGAACACGCAAACAGCTTCCCCGTTCCGCAGAGCCTTTTTCACCTCTTCAAACATCACCGTCATATTTTTTACCCCGTGACTGGGTACCTTGATAAAGCCGGTAAAGCGGGCAAGAGGTTTCAGGAAAGGTTTATTGTAATAATCTTCATGCATGAGGAAGCGGATCAACCGGGAGGAACACGCAGAAATCAAAAGCGCATCCACAAAAGAAGCATGATTGGAGACCAGAAGCACCGGACCGGATTCCGGAATATTTTTTGCCCCGGAGATGCGGACTTTGTAAAGAGTATTGGTTAAGATCATTACAAAAATACGCATGGTGAAATCCGGCAGTGCCAGGATCGCAATGAGCACAAAGGCAAGTGTGATAAAGGAGCAGACAAGGAAAAGCTGCGGTGCCGTAAAATGCGGCAGTACAGAAGCACATTTTGCGGCAAATGCAGGAAGTGCTTTCATGTCCCCTGCGGGGGAGGCCGCTACTGCAAGAAGAAGCAGACCGGAACCCAGAAGGAATACTATGGAGGTAATGAAATTATTTACTGCCATTGCCGAACCGCGCAGAGCAGGAGCTACCTTCTGCTGGAAGTAGGTACGGACGGGAACAATGAGAAAGCCTCCGGATATACCGGCAAGGAAAAGATAAAGAACCGCCCAGGAATGGATCACAAGTTCCGCACCGGCAAAAGGTTTGATCGCCTGCCCGGGGAAATACGCCGCAAGAGGCAGAAATATGGACATGCCTACTGCACCGAAGGGAATATACCCCAGCTCGATCTTGGATCTGGAGGCATGGGCGCAGAGAAAACAGCCTAGTGCCATCCCCAGTGAGGATGCCAGAAGAAGACAGATAAGTCCTGCCCCGGTAGAAGATAAATTGTATTTCGCAAGCAAAATGGTCAAAGTGGAAATTGCTGCCGTAAGAACTATAAAATAGGCATCCGCCAGTGCTGTGATGAAAATACCTTTGCTTGCGGTGATCGCTTTCCAGCCTGTATTCAGACTCTGGAAGAAAGTTGTTTTTGCTGTACGGGGAGTACCGGCAACAGGAATAACAGAAAGGGAAACCAGAAAGCCGGTAAAAGCAAGAACGCAGAGAAATTCCCCGCAGGAGAGAAAATTAAATTTTGTAAGAGCGCAGAGTACAGGGGGAATTGCATTGCCCAGAATCACGGCAAGAAATGTTGCTGCTCCGATAAAACCATTGGCTTTGGAAAGTGTTCTTGAAGTAAAGGTTTCCGGAAGTATTCCATTGAAAGAGGGACTGAAAAATGCTGTCTGGGCAGACATGAGAAACATAGACAGAAGAAGCGGGGTTACACCCCATTTTTCCACTTTTGTCAGGCAGATCGTTCCGAAGATGAGAATACCGAACTCAAAAACTTTGGAAAGAACCATGACACTGCGCTTATGCAGTCTGTCGGCAATATTTCCCGCCGGAGCGCACAGTACGATGAACGGCAGGATGTATGCCAGGGATAATTTGAACAGAAATACGGAATCCCGGAAAAAGTCCGCATTGCCGTGAAACAAGCACAAAATGATGAACATTTTGAAGGCGTTGTCATTGAATACTCCCAGGAACTGGGAAAAGATCAGTGGCGTAAGCCTTCTGTAGAAGGAAATATTTTCATTTGCCATCTGTTTTACTCCTTGTTGGTTATTTTACTTCCGGCAGGAAGTTTTTCCGGAACAGGTTTGTTTCCTGATACTGCCTGACCGGAATTTTTATAAAAATGTTTTTTGCAAATTACTGCATATATTTATTTTCCGGAATCCTGTTTCCGGAATAAAAATGTGATTTTATAAAAAATCATTGTGTGAAATATGAAACATTTCCTTTCTTCCGGAAAATGGAAATGAAGTTTTCCGGTCAGAATGGTATAGTTTCCGGATCAAATTTACTTCTCTTTACCTCTCTTTCTTTACAGGGATCAAAAGTTTCTGACCAATGGAAAGTTTATCACTTTTCATATTGTTGATCTTTCTGATCTCCTGAACGCTTACCTGATAAGCTCTTGCAATATTATAAAGAACATGTCCCTGTTCCACGATATGCTCCACACAATCCACTGTCTGATTGCGGGCAGCTTTCTTTTCTTTCTGTTTTCTGCCTTTTCCCCCGGTGGCGGGACTGGAGGCAACTTTGCCGACTTCTCTCACCAATGCTTCCAGTCTGCGGATCTTTTCTTCAAGAATCCTGTTCTTTTCCGCAAGTTCCCTGTAATAGCTTCTGGCAGACTCTTTTTCTGCTCCGCTGTTCTGTCTGTAGGTCTGTTCCGCAGCGGCAAGTTTTTTATATTCCGCTTCCAGAACGGCGATTTTTCTGCCCTGTTCCTGAAGTAGTTCTGTAAGACGGGCGTTTTCATCCTGGATGAGTTTGAATTGCTGGATCATATTTCCTGTCAGCTGCTCATAATATCTGCTGCGATCCTGCCTGGTCTGCTGTGCAAAAACCTGACTGAGGATCCCTGCAAGAACGAAAAACACACAGGCAGATAATATTTTCATTTTTTTACTGTTTTTCATTATTTTCTCCAGTTGTTGTATTGTGATTCACTCTTTATTTTTCAGGTGTATTTTTATTTCCGGAAACCGGAGCGGCAGGTTCATCCACATCATCAAACAAGGTGGAGGATTTCTGTCGGACAGACCGTTTCTTACTTTCAAATACCCCTTTGATGAAGGGTATATCCCTGATCTCTTCATAATCTCTGTCTTTCTGGGCTTTTCTGCCGCCGGAAAGTACCACTGTCCCCAATTCCCTGTTTATGGCAAGGCGGGGAACGGTACGGGTTTTCAGACGTACTTCCGAAGAAACAAGTTTTCCGTTTACATCAAATACGCAGTATGAAAATACCTTATGGCTTCCGGCAATAAGAACGTGCAACCTGCTGAGATTATCCACTGCACACTGGGGCAGAAGCATATTTCCCAGATTGTAGCCCAGATGTCTGAGACAGTAGATCTTCCGGGAATCTTCTATTTTCAGGATATACAATCCATTCCTTCCGTTACTGTAGGAAAGAACGGAATATTTTCTTGTGCGGATATTGTGTTTATCCTCTTCCTTCAGCATATCTTCAGGTATCCCCACGACTCCTTCCCAGATCTTTTTGCCTTCTGTAATGGTGAAATTAAGATCATTGGATCTGTAGGATCTTTTCATCCGGGGATGGGAGATAACTGCCCGTACGGAATATTGCCCCGCACTGTAAAGTTTGTAAAACTGGGTGAGATTGCAGGTGAATCCTTTGATGGCACCCGGTTTGAGTACGATCCCCTTGGGGGAGGGGGACTTGGTTCCGGTAAGCGGTATGAAGGAACCGTTTTTCTGTGAACGGATCTCAAAATCCAGTTTTCCCGCCAGACCTTTGGATTCCCCGAAAACAATGGGATGTCCTGATACATTGCGTAAATCCAGCCGTATATACACCGGTTCATAAAGAAGGTAATTTTTCTGGGGCAGGGAAATCTTCATGGCAATCTGTCCGAAAGCATTCCAGGAGCAGAACACAAAGAGTACAACAGTCAGGCAGAGCCACATTTTTCCGGTAAGTTTTGTCATTGTTATTTCTCCTCGGGATTTGCGGAATATGTCCCCTGTTCCGCAGTACGGTTATCGGGTAAAGAGTGCAGGCATGACCGGACAGCGGAAATGATTCCGGACAGATCCGGCTTTTTGTGACAGGAAAGGTGGTCACAGGATTTTTTGAAACATTTGATGCAGGCAAGATCCTGCGCCTGGAAAATCAGGGCATTTTTACAGCACGGCCCGGTAAGAACCGGATCCGTAGGACCGAAAAATGCTGCCGGGACGGTTTCTGTAAATGCTGCAATATGCATGGGGCCGCTGTCATTGCACAAGAGAAGGGATGCCGCCCGGATAAGTTCCACAAGTTCCCCTACAGAAGTTTTTCCGCAGAGATCAAAAACTTCCATCGGCGAAAGAAGCTGTTTCAATTTGCAAATACTCTCCTTTTCGGCGGAAGAACCCAACAGCATAAAGCAATATTTTCCCGGTTCATTTTTATCCAGTTCTGAAATGATCTCTGCAAAATATTTTTCCCCCCACATTTTGCTCTGCCATCTTGCTCCGGGAGCAACGGCGATGATCTTTCTGCCGCTGTTGAGAACAGCAGGTATATCCAGTCCCGCCTCTTTTGCGGCGGCAAAGGCTTTCGTGCGGAATTTTTCCAGAACCGGAAGAGTATAAAATTTTTCCGGCAGGGGAATATTTTCAGAAGAACTGATCATGTGGCAGAGTTTATCCGCCGCGTGCCGGATACCGGAGGGGAAGCTCATCTTCCGGTTGTAAAAGATCTTTGCTATTTTTTCCCTGGGGGCGGCAGGACCGTTCCGCAGGGGACTTTTTGTCAGAAATGAAAATACTGCACTGCGGAAAAGTCCCTGTAAATCAAATACTTCATCATACTTCTCCTCCCGCAATGAGACATATAACCGGAAGAAGGAAGGAAGAAATGTTGCCACATTTCCCAGTTGTTTCCGTTCAAAAAAGATTTTCTTTTCTACAAAAGGAAGATAATCAAGCAGATCGGAGAACGCCGGATGGATCAGCCAGGAAGTACGGCAATTTTCTTTTCCGCAGGAGGAGGCAAGGGCTGCCACCGCCGGAAAAGCATGCAGTACATCTCCCAGGCTGCTGGGTTTTATGATAAGGATCTTTTTCATTTTCCTGTCCGGTATTTTGTTTATGGAAAGAGCGGATGATGGAGGTATGAAAGAAGTGTACTTCTTACGTTCCGGAAGCAAGCCGTTCCGCAAGACGTTCGGGCAGTCCCACTTCCCTGATCCTTGCCTGTGTGGAGGCAATATCATAGGGAACACGGTATCTTGTCACGCTTTTATCATTGGAATCATATACGGCAAAGGATGCCCTGGGGTCTTTGTTGCGGGGCTGACCGATACTTCCCACGTTGAGCAGATATTTATGCCCGGTCTGCAATTCAACCGTCACGCTGTCAAAGATGGAAAAATCCCTTTCATCCCCGCCGGGAATCACGGCATCGGTCCAGGTGCTGATCTCTTCGATCTGTCTGGTGGCTTGCATGGCAACCGGTTTTTTGCAGAATCCCACCGGAACATGGGAGTGTCCGCAGAAACACAGCTGGGTGAACTGGTATGTAAAGTTATCTGCCGCGTGATGTTCATCAAAGATATACCCCCACGCTTCCGGGCTGTCCAGTGTGGCATGTACAATGGTGATGAAGGTTCCTTTGATGGTCTGGCGCATAGGCAGATTGGTGAGCCATGCACGGTCATCAAGAGAGAGCTGGGATTTTGTCCAGAGTACGGCAGCTTTGGCATGGGGATTGAAACTTTCCAGAACGTCGTCATTATTTGCCGCATATTCATCATGGTTGCCTTTGACGGCACCGGCAATATCCAGGGAACGGACAATATCCATACACTCCTTGGGGTTTCCGTTATAACCGACTACATCCCCCAGAAAAATGTACTTATCGATCTCAAGCAGACTGCATTTATCCATAACCGCGGTCAGGGCTTCCAGATTGCCGTGAATGTCACTTAAAATTGCATATCTCATATCTTGCTCCGTTAGATTTTATAAATATTACATATTTCCGGCTGCGAAACCGGATACATAACAGGTACTCAAAATATAACCGCTTTTTTAAAAAATGCAAGTCCCGGGGAGTATTTATCCTTTATTTAATATTAATTAGGGATAAAAAGCCGTATCCGTTTTCGGGAAACAACAGAAAATGCAGACTCCCGGAAAGAGAGTCTGCATTTCATATACCTGAAAATTTCCGGATGAATGACTTTTCTTCTTTACTGAAGAGAGTTTTTTGCTCCGGTTTTTACGCCTGAACGATAAGACCGTTTTCCATTTTCAGTTCCACACCGTAAGGTCTGCTAAGATCCTGCAGAAGCGTAAAGATTTCTTCCGCTTCCTTACCTGTTGCCGCCTCAGGCAAACCATTCATATCATCTTTTCTGTCGAAGTTGAGATATACCGGCAGAAGTTCCCATTTCACCATTTTGCCGTCTTCAAAATACAGTTTGGGCAGTACGGTCTGATAATTCTTTTTGTTGCAGTGCAAGCCTACTTTATTCCCTCTGGAACGGGCGAGCAATCCTTCCTGCGCGGTACTGTTGATGTCCACACCGAATTTTTCCATAAAGTCGGCAGGCAGAAACTCCACTTTCAATCCCTGATAGATAAAGTCACCCAGAGAGTAGAATATGGGAGTGTTTTTATAGAGCTCCATGGGACGCAATCTGTGACATCCTCCGCCGAAAACGGCAGAAACTCCGGCATCAATACAATCATGGGCAAATTCTTTCAGATATTCTGCCGGATTTTCCTCCCGGATATAATCATCGTCGTGGCAATGAACGAGCATAAATACATATTCACACTCTTCTTTTGCTTTTTTCACGGCATCCAGGATGCGTTTTTTATCCCCGGCGTGACAGCTGGAGGTGGGAACATCGCTTTTGGTGGTGTATTTCTGTGTCCCCATGAAGAAATATCCTTCCGGATCGGGCGTCATAAACCCGGTGGCGATAAGCCGTTCCCGGTAGTTGTTCATATTGGTGCTTTTGGCGATCTCTTTCAGGATCTCTGCCTGTTCTTCCGTCACCTTGTAAAGAGAATCATGCCGCAAAAAGTTGACCCCGGGCCGGGCTTTGAGATATTTGGTTGCCTGACCGGCTTTGGAAGCGATCTGAAAGGAACAATCCACGGCAAAGACCGCAACTTTTCCACCGTTGATTTCCAGTATGGCGGGTTTGGCGGCTTCTTCCAGACTTCTGCCTGTTCCGGAATGGGCAACTTTGTAACTGTCCAGAGTATCAATGGTGGAAAGCAGCCCCTCATGGCAGTAATCCATCACATGATTGTTGGCTGTTCCGAAATAGTTGAATCCATAACGGAAAAGTTCTTCCAGATATTTTTTTCTGGTATTGATCCATGTCCCTCCGCTGTACGCATTGGGCGGGCAGTCGAAGTCGGAAAGATTGGTTTCCAGATTGGTTAGTTTCACATCGCAGGATTTGATGAAATCTGCTACAGAATGGATTTTTCCGGCATATTCTTCCGGGAACTGTGCTACAAAAAGGCTGTCCCCTGTTCCTGTTGTTGTAAGTTTCATTTTTGCTCCTTGATCGTTTGTATGGTTTTTATTTGATGGCTGTTGAACATTTTTCAGAATTTCCCGGGACACTCTCCGCAGCTTCTGCCGGAAGAGGTGCAGAAACACTCTTTATTCCTTGTCAGACTTCCCTGAAGGTATTCTTTGAGCAGTTCTGCCGGATCAGATTTTTCCCTGCATCCGCAAAGAAGCTCCACACCGGAACTTTCCAGAAGCATACAGGAACAATTTCCTATTCCGCCGCAAAAAAGTTTTTCTGCTCCGCTTTCTGTCAGAATTTGGTAAATATTCCGTTCTGCCGCCTGAAAAGAAATTTCCTTTCCCTTATCATCGAGAATGAGCAGAAAATCCGCCTTTCCCAGCGTAGGGGCAAGTTTTTTTTCCTTATCCACAGCAAATGCACAGAACATTTTTTTCTCCCGTTATCACTTCATTTGTATCTATAAAAAATACTCTGCTTTTTCTGTTTTTTCAAGGTACAGGATTTCTTTAATTATAAAAATGAGCAAGAAAACCACAGCTATCCCATAATTTTTCAAAAAACGGGTATTTCTCTTGGGTTTGAACGGGAGAAAATTGATTTTTGAAAAAGTGATTTTGTCAGATTTTTTCAAAAATACTTCATTATCCTGTTTTGTGCAACCTTCAGGAGAGAGCCCCAAACGCATTTTACTTTTTTCTCTCCCCTC
>JAZKZE010000040.1:0-23771 GCA_045612485.1 Victivallales bacterium
TTGATGAAGATGCCCGCCGCCTGACCGGCGATGCGACCGCTGATCTGCTGCAAAAGGTATCGCTTTTCCGTGAAGATGCCGACGATATGCCCAAGGCGGTGCGCAAATTTTATGACTGGGAAAATGCTCTGCGCAACACCCTTTTGGATATGCGCAAAAAATACCGCAAAGATGCGGCGGATTACAAACGCAATAACCCGGATTTTTATTCTGAAATCGCTCCGGCGCTGTCGCACATAGCCACGTTGAGCGATCTTATGGAGGCAGAAAAGGCGATCGACCTTTTGCGTTGGAAAACACTTGATGATTTTTCAGCCGGCCATTATACCGATTTTACAGCGCTGGCTTTTTACCGTATAAAACTGTTGATTCTGGAAAAATATGTGCCCCGCACCGCCGAAGCGGGCAATCAGGCTCTGGAAAAGATCCTGAGCGGTTTGATGAGTGCTAATACAACTAATTGATTATAATGGAGTGAACAAATGCAGGATTCTCAAAAAGGTCGGATCGTTGGGGTAAATGGCAACATCCTGACCGTCGAATTTCCCGACAATGTTACGCAGAACGAAGTGGCGTATGCCTGTGCCGGTGACGTGCGGCTCAAATGTGAAGTCATCCGTGTACGCGGCAATCGCGCCGATATGCAGGTTTTTGAAAGCACCAACGGCCTGAAAGAAGGCGATGAAGTCGAATTTACCGGTGAACTTTTGAGCGTGGAACTGGGCCCCGGTCTGCTGACTCAGGTTTATGACGGTTTGCAGAACCCGCTGAATGAACTGGCTGAACAGGGTGGATTTTTCCTCCAGCGCGGTGTCTATCTGCCCGCTCTGGATTACGAAAAGAAGTGGGCTTTTACTGCCGCTGCCAAAGTTGGCGATGTGCTTAAAGCCGGTGATGCCATCGGTACGGTTCCGGAAGGCATCTTCAAGCACTCCATTATGCTGCCGTTCGCTTTTATGGGCGAGTGGACTCTCACTTTTGTGGCTGCCGACGGCGAATACACCCTCAATGATGTGATTGCCAAGGCGGTGGATGCCAACGGCGTGGAAAAAGAGATTTTTATGGTTCAGCATTGGCCGGTGAAAATTCCGATCACCGCTTATGCCGAAAAACTGCTGCCGCAGGATACTATGATCACTCAGCAGCGTATTATTGATACTTTCTTCCCGGTCGCCACCGGCGGTACTTTCTGCACCCCCGGACCTTTCGGTGCCGGAAAAACGGTTCTCCAGCACGCCATAAGCCAGCATGCGGAAGCGGATATCGTGATCGTTGCCGCTTGCGGGGAACGTGCCGGGGAAGTCGTGGAGATCCTGCGGGAATATCCGGAACTTACCGACCCCCGTACCGGACAGAGTCTCATGTCCCGTTCTGTGATCATCTGCAACACCTCCTCCATGCCGGTAGCAGCCCGTGAAGCCTCTGTCTATACGGCAGTGACTATTGCGGAATACTACCGTCAGATGGGCTTGAACTGTCTGCTGCTTGCCGACTCCACCAGCCGCTGGGCGCAGGCATTGCGTGAAATGTCCGGAAGACTGGAAGAGATCCCCGGGGAGGAAGCATTCCCCGCCTATCTGGAATCCCGTATTGCAGGATTCTATGAACGTGCCGGACTTGTGGTTCTCAATGACGGCAGTAAAGGATCTGTCACCATCGGAGGTTCCGTAAGTCCCGCCGGCGGAAACTTTGAAGAACCTGTCACCCAGGCGACCTTGAAGGTTGTGGGAGCATTCCTGGGACTTTCCCGTGAAAGATCCAGTGCAAGAAGATTCCCTGCCATCCATCCTCTGGATTCCTGGAGCAAATACAAAAGTATCGTGGATGCAAAAAAACTTGCAGATGCAAGAAATATCCTGCGCAGGGGGCATGAAGTGGATCAGATGATGAAAGTCGTCGGGGAGGAAGGAACAAATATCGACGACTTTGTTCTCTATCTCAAAAGCGAATTTCTGGACTTCGTCTATTTGCAGCAGAACACCTTTGATGAGGTGGATGCTGCAACAAGTCAGGAGCGTCAGATCTATATGTTCGATCATATATCCTCCATCCTTGCACAGAAATTTGTATTTGATGACAAGGAACAGGCACGCCGTTACTTCCTTGAACTGCGTCTTATCCTTACCGATATGAACTATGCCCCCTTCAAAGAAGAGGAATTCAGGGCTCTTGAACAGAAAATGAATGAAAAGATCAGCGAAAGGGCGGAAAAAGATGCGTAAAGTATATCACAATATCATTCAGATCGCCGGAAACGTCATCACCGTGGAAGCGGACAATGTGGCATATAATGACCTTGCGGAAGTCTCTTCCGGTGACGGAAACACCTCTCTTGCCCAGGTGATCCGTATCCAGGACGGGAAAGTCTATCTTCAGGTCTTTGCCGGTTCCAGAGGGATCAGCACCAATGATGAAGTGCGTTTTCTGGGGCATCCCATGAAAGTATCCTCCTCTGCGGATCTTCTGGGAAGAGTGTTCACCGGTTCCGGAGAACCCCGTGACGGACGTCCCGCCATCCATGATGATCTCATCAATATCGGAGGCCCTTCCGTCAATCCTGCAAAACGTATCATCCCCCAGAACATGATCCGTACAGGGATCCCCATGATCGACGTATTCAATACTCTGGTGGATTCCCAGAAACTGCCCATATTCTCTGTGGCAGGGGAACCCTACAACGAACTTCTCGCCCGTATCGCCATGCAGGCGGAAGTGGATGTGATCATTCTGGGCGGCATGGGACTGAAACATGACGACTACCTTGCATTCCGCAATACTCTGGATGAACACGGGGCATTGTCCCGTTCCGTACTCTTTATCCATACAGCCTCCGACCCGGTGGTGGAGTGTCTGCTTGTACCGGATATGTGCCTTGCCGTAGCGGAAAGCTATGCTTTGCAGAATAAGAAAGTATTGGTCCTTCTTTCCGATATGACCAACTTTGCGGATGCCCTTAAAGAAATTTCCATCACCATGGAACAGATCCCCTCCAACCGCGGATATCCCGGCGACCTTTACAGTCAGCTTGCCGCCCGTTATGAAAAGGCGGTGGACTTTGATGATGCCGGTTCCATCACCATCCTTGCCGTTACCACCATGCCCGGGGACGATGTGACCCATCCCATTCCCGACAATACAGGATACATCACGGAAGGACAGTTCTATCTGCGTAACGGAAGGATCGAACCTTTCGGATCGTTGAGCCGTCTGAAACAGCAGGTGAACGGCAGAACCAGAGCCGACCACCGTGTGATCATGGATACCATGATCCGTTTCTATTCCGACTTCAAGGAAACTCTGGAAAAGCAGTCCATGGGATTCAGAATGAGTGCCTGGGACAGCAAACTCCTCAAATTCGGAAAACTCTTTGAAGAAAAGATGATGGATCTTTCCGTAAACATTCCGCTGGAAGACGCTCTGGATCAGGGCTGGCAGATCCTTGCCGAATGTTTTGATGCTACCGAAAGCGGGATCAAAACCGACCTTATCGAACAGTTCTGGCCCAAAAAATAATCTTCCGGAGCTTTTATGGCAAAGATCAAATATACAAAAATGGCACTCAAGCAGGAACGGGATTCCCTGGCACAATACACCCGTTTTCTGCCTACGTTGCAGCTGAAAAAACAGCAGTTGCAGCTGGAGATGCGTAAATGTCTGGAAAGGATCGCCTCCAACGAGGAACAGGAAAAAGCCCTTGTGGACTCCCTGGATGCGTGGAAGCTCCTTTTCGGTAATACGGAAGAGTGCAAAGTGTTATCTCAATATGTAAAAGTAGAGAAGATCGAAACGGAAACACTCAATATTGCCGGAGTGGAAGTTCCCAGTTATAACGGAGTGACTTTCACGGAAGAGGAATATGATCTTTTTTCCGCACCGTTGTGGTTTGATGATGCGATTTCCTCTCTGGAGGATATTGTACGGATACGGGCGGAACGGGAAGTCATCCGCAGACAGTATGACCTTATTGCAGATGAACTGCGTGTCACCACACAGAGAGTCAATCTCTTTGAAAAGGTGAAGATCCCGGAATGTAAAGAAAATATCCGTGCCATCAATATCTATCTGGGGGATGCGTTCACCGGCAGTGTTGCCCGTTCCAAGATAGCCAAGAAAAAACTTCAGGAGGCGGATGCACAATGATTGTTGAAATGAAAAATGCTGCCATCCTCACTCTGGCAAAAGAGAAACTTTCCGTACTGGAAAAATTGAGACATCTGGGGGTCATGCACATCAAAAGTTCTTTCAGAAAAGAATCCGCTGATGCGTCAAAACTGGAATATGACCTGAAAGATACGGAAAAACTTCTTTTCCTTTTTGCTTCCACAAAAGCAAAAGGCAGTTTTACAGAGGAGATGAGCGGGGAAGAGATCAGAAATGAAGCTCTTGCTCTTCTGGAAGAAAAAGATCTTCTTTCCGCAAATCTGGAAAAGATCCTCCAGCAGATCGAAAAATTGCGTCCCTGGGGAGATTTCCATTTTGCGGAAGTGAAAAAACTGGAAGAAAAGAGTATCCATATATATTTCTGCAGCTGTATGCAGAAAGAATTTGACCGTCTTTCCCTTCCGGAAAAAGCGGCAGTATCCCTTGTGGGCAAACAGGGCAAAAACCTTTATTTTGCGGTAGTCACACAGGAAAAAGTTGCTTCTGAACTTCTTCCTATAGTTCCCGCATTGCCGGAAACTCCTTTGCATATTCTGGAAGAACAGGCTTCTTCCCTGCAGGAAAAAATAAAGGAAAACAATAAGAGATTTGCTGTTCTTTCCCTTGCGGCGGACAAAGTTGCCGCATACGCAAAACATCTTGCCTCTGATCTGGAATTTTTACAGGCAAGAGATTCCATGCTCTCTTCCGGAAGTGTATGCTGCATTACAGGATACGTTCCCGTGACAGCTCTGGAGGCATTGAAAGAGGCAGCAAAGGAAAATGCCTGGGTATTGCAGATAGAGGATGTGGATGAAGATGATACCAATATCCCCACTTACATCAAAAAGCCCGCATGGCTGAACTTGATCGATCCCCTGTTCGACTTTATCGGGATCACACCCGGATACAGGGAAACAGATGTAAGTTTATTTTTCCTTCTGGCATTTCCGGTATTCTTTGGTCTTCTCATCGGCGATGCCGCTTACGGTATCATGTTCATGGCAACGGCATTTCTCTGCAAATACCTGTTCCGGAAAAGCAAAAAAGCACAGTTGCCGCTGAATCTGTTGATATTGCTCTCCTCCTTCTCCATTCTGTGGGGATTGCTTACAGGTACATGTCTGGGCCTGCCCAGAGAGAAACTGCCCTTCTTCATGCAGGGACTGGATTTCTTTGCCGCACCCACAAAAAGTGCATTGGGATGTGCCATTGCAGACAGGTACGGACTTAAAAAGGTGGATGGGGAACTTACCAACCGGTTCACACAGTTTATCTGTTTCTTCATTGCGGCAATTCATCTTATTTCCGCAAGGCTTTACAGAACGTTCCTGGAGTGGCCCTCCTGGAGATGTTTCGGAAACGTGGGCTGGGCGATCCTTATTGCCGGAAACTTTTTCACAGCGGTCTCCCTTATCGTCTTTCCGGGATTCTTTCCGGGGGTATGGGGATATGCCCTCTATATAACAGGACTTATCCTTATTGCGGGAACAGTGACCAGACAGGCGGTTCTGAATCTTCCCTTTGACATCATCGGAAGTTTCGTGGATGTTCTTTCCTACATAAGACTTTTTGCTGTGGGACTTTCCGGATTATATGTGGCACAGTGTTTCAATCAGATGGCAGGGGAATTCTGTTCCGCATTACCGCCCAACCTTCTGGTACTGGGTATCATTGGATTGATCCTTATTGCGGTATTCGGTCATGTGCTGAACATCATGCTCGGCTTTTTGAGTGTGCTTGTCCACGCCATCCGTCTGAATACTCTGGAATTTTCCAACCATATCGGTTTGCAGTGGGCGGGGATCTTCTACCGTCCCTTTGCAGAGAAAAAAGATGAAGAATGATAAAAGATCATAA
Source organism: Victivallales bacterium (assembly GCA_045612485.1). Lineage (GTDB taxonomy): Bacteria > Verrucomicrobiota > Lentisphaeria > Victivallales > UBA1829 > RGIG5327. The sequence continues at coordinate 6,001 of JAZKZE010000040.1, forward strand.
GATATAACACAAAAAACAAAAAAAGGAGTAAAAAAATGATCGAACTTATCGCAAGTGCCGCTGAAGCGGCAAAAGCAGTCACCCCCGCAAACCTCTATTTTGCAAAAGCCATGACCCTTACCGGCGGTTTTGCAGCAATGGCACTTTCCGCCATCGGTTCCGCCTACGGTGCAGGAAGAGCCTGTTCTTCCGCTATCGGTGCATGGAAAAAATGCTATGCCCAGAACAAGCCCGCCCCCTTCCAGCTTCTGGTATTCTGCGGTGCCCCCCTCTCCCAGGTGATCTACGGGATGATCCTTATGTTTGTGACCATCTCCAATACCGCCTCCGATCCCTCTCTGTATGCGGCATGGCCTATCTACCTTATCGTGGGGATCGCCTCCGGTATCGCCATGGGGATTTCCGCCTTCCTGCAGGGTACGGCGGGAGCCGCCGCAAGTGACGCTTTCAGCGAAAGCGGTAAAGGTTTCACCAACCAGCTGATGGCCATGGGTATCATTGAAACTGTCGCCATCTTCATCATGGCATTCGCCATCGTTCTTCTGGGCAGTGTTCCCATGGCTGCATAAGCCTTTTATATGTTTTATTCAGGGACTGTTGTTTCGGCAGCAGTCCCGTTTTTTTTGGACGGGGAAACGGATATATCAGATAAATCCGCAGGAGATTATACTGAAAAAAACTTGTAAAAAAACTTTTCCACTGTATAGTAAATAGAAATTACTTTATGGCAACAAAAGACTATGAGGCATAAAAATGGCTTTTGCAGATACACTTCCGGATAATGTTAGAAAAAGATCACGTTTTTTTGCTATTTCCTCCACCATTTTCGGCTGTGTGCCGGAAATCATCGTGGACAGCAATTCCGTCCTGATCATTTATATCGTAATGCTGGGAGGCAGTGAAGTATTTTCCATGTTCTCCTCCTCCATAAGCAGTATTGCCACCATTTTCATGCTGATCCCCTTTGCAGGGGTCGCAGCAAGAGTGGGGTTGAAAAAAACAAATACCATTTCCTGTTTTCTTGCAGGAGTCTCCTTCCTGATCATGACCGCCGCCCCCTATATCGGCTCCTGGGGGTGTTATCTTGTTATTGCCTCCATGTTCCTTTTTGCCATAACAAGACCTTTATACACCTCCTGCTGGTATCCTATGCTGGACAGTATGCTGCAATCCCATGAACGGAGCAGTTTCTTCGGCAGGATGCGTTTCACCTATATGGTATTCAATACCTGTTTATTGTTCCTTTACAGCAAAATACTGGGGGCATCCCCCTCTATGCTTCTCATCCAGTGTATTCTTGTATTTGCCGGATTTATGGCGGTGGGAAGAAAATACTGTATGGATCAGATGCCGGTGGATCCGGCTGCCGCTACGGAAGATAAACTCAAAATCAGCAGCGCGCTGGGGATCTGCCTGAAAAACAGTCCTCTTGTGGGATTTTCCATCTACATGTGTTTCCTCAATATCGCCTTTGCCGCCGCGGCTCCGCTGGGGATCATTTATATGAAAAATTATCTGAAACTGGGCGCAGGAGTCATTGTTCTTATCACCACCATGGAGCTTGTGGGAAAAATGGCAGGATATGCGTTACTGAACAAACTCTACAAAGCTCTGGGAATGCGTTGTCTTCTGATCCTTACCCATTGTCTTGCGTTGGGGGTATGTCTTCTTATGTTTCTGAGTTTCCCCTTTTTCAGTAAAGTCACCTGGCTTCTGGGATGTGCCTTTTTCCTTTCCGGAGTTACGGGGGCATTTCTGCTGTGCATCAACTCCATGGAGATGCTGGCACTTGCCCGTCCCGGCAACAAGATCATGGCAATGGCGTTCTGCGGAACTGCCACAGGACTGGGGACGGCAGTGGGAAGACTGGGAACGACTCTGGTACTGGGCTGTACTGTGTTGCAGACACAGTGGAACGTATGGGGTATGACTCTGACAAAATATCATTTTCTTTTTGCATTTTTCTGTTTCTTCCTCTTTTTCGTGACTGTACTTTTCCCCATGGTCCCTGCCATTATCAGCAGGCATGAGGATTATTATAATCCGGGAAGATAAAAGAGGAACTTTTTCAACACAAAAAAAACTGTTTTTGCCGTTTTTGTCCGTATTTCATTTAAAAAACAGCAAAAAAAAAAGAAAAAGTGCTGAAAAAAACAAAAAAAACTTGATAACTCAGGAATATAAAATATATTTATATATGAGAGCATAAAAAAGCAAAGAAAGTGCTTTGCAAAGCAAATAAAAAAACGGGGTAGTTTCAAAAGTCATTCAGAAGAAATTTACAGACTTTTGAGGACTTTTGAAATTACCTCAAAAAAAAACAAAAGGAGTCAAACATGTCCGTCCCCAGCATTCCGAAACAGGAGTACTTCGACAGAATCGCCAAATTCCAGGCTAACATGAAAAAAGCCGGTCTGGATGCCTGCCTTGTGCATGGTACCGAATCCGACTTTGCCAACGTCCGTTATCTTTCCGAATACTGGCCCACCTTTGAACAGGCCGGTGTATTCGTACCCGCTACCGGTGATGCCGTTCTGCTCATTGGTCCCGAAAGTATGAAATATGCTATCGGCCGCAGCGTGTATGCTCCTGAAAACATCATGATGCTTCTCAACTACCGTGAAGCTGCCGAACCCGATTATCCCGGCATCCCCCTCTCCACCTTCGCCGATGTTGCCAAAAAAGCCATGGGCAAGAAAAAACTGAAAAAACTCGGTCTCTGCGGTACTGCCGTTATGACCAAGCCCACCCTTGATGCCCTTGCCAACCAGCTTCCCGGCGTGGAACTTGTTGTTGCAGAAGACGTATTCCGTCCCCTCCGCTGGATCAAGAGCGAAAACGAACTTGCCTGCCACCGCAAAGCCTTCAAGGTAGCAGAAAAAGCTGTCCAGGCCATGCTCAACGAAATGAAACCCGGCATGACAGAATTCCAGGCTCTCGCTATTGCCCAGCGTGAGATCTATGCTAACGGCGGTGAATATGAAGGTCACTCCCTCTACTGCTTCGGTGGCGACCGTACCAGTAACGGTATCAGCCGTCCCACTTACAACAAACTGAAAAAGAACGAAATCATCCAGCTCAACATCGGTGCCCGTGTCAGCGGTTACTCCTCCTCCATCGGTCTTCCTGTTTACTTCGGTAAACTGCCCAAAGATCAGATGGCTCTTGTGGAATTCGGTCTCCGCGCCCACAAATACACCTTTGAACTGATGAAAGCGGGTGTTGAAGCAGGTTCCATCGCCAAGAAATACACCCAGTGGGGTATTGATCAGGGCTGGGGCGACTTCATGCTCTACGGTCCCGTTCACGGTCTGGGTATCCAGGAAACCGAAAGTCCCTGGATCGAAACCACCTCCAAATACAAACTGCAGGAAAACATGACCTACCAGATCGATACCTTCTTCACCGGAAACGGCTACGGTCTGCGTTGGGAACGCGGTGTTATCATCAATAAAGAAGGCTGCGAGATCCTCTCCAAGAAATTCATGAGCCTCGACTGCTGCAAACTTGACTGATAATTCATATCATTTCAGTAAAAATTGCTGAACGACAGGGACCGGCGGAAGGCTATTTCGTCGGTCCTTTTTTACCGGAGAAAAATATGGGATTTCTGAAAACTGTTTCCGATAGATTCAATGAAAAATGCATCCGGCTTTTTTCTTCCTGGTGTTGGATAAATAGTGACTTTGCTGATGATTTTGAATATTTGCAAAAGCAGGGTCTTCTTGTAAAAAATGCTCCCGGGACAACATGTATCTGGGAAACAAAACAGAAATATGTACTGAAACTTGCCGCACCTTCCGGCATAAGCATTGCCTGTAAAAAATATCATAAATTCCGCAACCCCCAGCATTTTCTCAACAGACCCACCCCCGCCGGACTGGAAGCATTGAATTATCAGCAGATCCTTTCTATGGGGATCCCCGCTGCCAAAGTGCTTGCTGCAGGGGAAAAAAGATTTTTATTCTTCCCCCGCGAGGCATTTTTTATTACCGGATTTCTTGAAGGCACAAGCGATGGAAGAGAGTTTATCACAGGGGGGAAATATACCGGCAAAGCGGAATGGAAAAAAGAATTTATAAAGAAAAATATTCAGTATATCGCAAAATTTCATGATAAAGAATTCCACCACAAAGGATTTACACCCTTTAATATGTTGTGGAAAGAAAAAGAGTGTTCCAGGCAGAAAGAAGGGGATCGTCTGGAGATATTCTGGATCGATGTGGCATCCTGCCGCAAGGTCAAAGACCGGGAAAGACTTCTGCCGGGAAAAGCGGAGGATTTCGGTCATTTCTTCAGCTTTTTCGATCTTACGGAAGAAGAAAGAAAAGAATACATCCGTTTTTATATGGAAAACGCACATGCTCTGGAAAGTTCCTTTGAAGAATTTTTCCCCATGGTGGAAGCATGTTATAATATCAAATTGCAAAAGAGAAAATATTAAATTCACAGAATTTTTACATAAAAAGAAAGCCGACAAAAGATGAACAGAAAACTTTACTTCAATTATATCTGGGCAAAACTGGATGATGAAAGTGTCAAAAGAGGCGTTAGAGAATTTCTGGACAATGGTGTGGATAAATTTGTCATCACAGATACCCAAATCACCCGGATGCTGGAAAATGAGGAAAGGATCGCATTTCTTCAGGGGATCTGCAAAGATTTTCACGTATCCTTTGGAACCATCCACGCTCCCTGCGGAAAATATCACGATCTGAATATTCCCCAGAAAGAGCTGCGGGAAGGGTTGATAAAAGATCATATCCGTTCTTTGGAGATTGCCGCAACATTCGGCTGCCGTACTTATACGGTACACATCGGGGCAGCCCCCTACTGTTATGACAAATATCCACTGGATGTATTGCGTCCCCTTTGTATCGAAGCAGTGGAAAAACTTGTTCCCACAGCAGAGAAACTGGGGATCGTTATTGCCGTGGAAAACAGTTTTGAAAAGCCAAATTCCGCAAAGGAAGTACTGGGGATCGTCAATCACTTCCAGGGGACAAAAGCCGTAGGAGTGTGTTACGATACCGGTCACGCCAACTGCATGGCTTCTGCCCCCGGCAAGGATAAAAACAAATATGAACCATATTTTCCTGTATGCTGGTGGGAAAACGGTGTGGAATGGGAAGACGGCGCGATCCAGCTTTTGAAAGAAAAAATCGTCACCTGTCACATCCATGACAACAACGGATACGGCGATCTCCACGGTATGCCCTTTGACGGGACGATCAACTGGAAGGAACTGATGCAGGAACTTTTCAGCTGTCCGAATATGATCGACTTCCAGACGGAAGTCTGCTACCAGTCCGGCGACAACTGGGCAGGAAAACTGCTTGCTCCGGAAGGGGGCTATTCCATACGCAGAGTGGTGGATACCTTCCGTTATCTCGGTTTTTAAGGAGAAATTATTATGAAAATATGTGCCATACAGCCTCCCTACGGATTCAATAAACAGGAGACGGAAAAAAGCGTTGAATTTCTTATAGAGGAACTCAACAGCTGTGATGAGTCTTTTGATCTTATCCTCACTCCGGAATATTCCAATTCCCCCGGGACACTTTCCCCTGAGGAGGCATTGCCCTTTTCCATCGCCCATACGGAAAAACTGCTGGAAGCGGCAGTAAATGCGGCAAAACGCTGTAAAAGTATCGTGGCACTTTCCGCCTGCCTGAAGGTGGGGGATTCTTACAGAAATACCACAAGAGTTTACAATCCCGACGGCAGTATTGCCGGAGAATATTACAAACAGCAGCTTGTTTTGCGGGAAGGTGCGGAACATGGAGTGACACACTCTTATACCACAAACTATAATCCGCCCCCCATTGTCACAGCCAACGGCATCCGTCTGGGATTTCTGATCTGTTATGACACCTATTTTGATGAATATATAGCCCATTTGGCATATAAAAAACCGGATGTGGTGCTGGTCAGCAGTTTCCAGCGCGGGGAGGATATGGATATATTGCGTACCATGAATAAACTTCTTGCCTTCCGGTGCAATGCCTTTGTTCTGCGTGCCTCTGTTTCCATGGGGGAAACAAGTACCAAAGGGGGAACAAGCCTTATTGTTGATCCCAAAGGAAAGATCCTTGCGGATATGGGGCAGAAAACCGGAAAACTTGTTATGGAAATAGAAGATATACATTATAAAAATTACCGTACAAACAGTTATGGCGGCTCTCTTATTTCCAATACGGATTTCATTGAACAGGGACGTACCCCTTCTTCCTACCGTGCCTGCGGCAGCTGTGTCAGACCCGATGATGTAAAAATGCCTTATCCCCGCATCTGCGCCCACAGAGGATTTAAAACCATTGCTCCGGAAAATTCTCTTCCCGCATTCGGGGCAGCGATCGCTCTGGGGGCGGATGAGATCGAATTTGATGTGCGTTTCACTTCTGACGGTGTTCCCATTTCCATCCATGATCCGGTTCTGGAACGGGTCTCAAACGGCGTGGGACACGTAGAGGAAAAGACCTATGAAGAACTGCTGCAACTGGATTTCGGGGCAAAGGCCCAGTCTAAATCTTTTGCGGGCTTAAAGATATTGAAAGTGGAGGAAATCCTTGCAAAATTCCCCCGGCAGACCGTTCTCAATATCCATATCAAATCAGAGATCGGAAAACCCTATCCCAAAGAAAATATCAGAAAGATCGCGGATCTTCTGGAAAAATATGATTGCTGTTCTTATGCTTACTTTATGGGGGAACCGGAGGTTCTGGAAGCTGCATTGGAAATTGCTCCCCATATCAGAAGATGTATGAGTGCCGGAAGCACCGAAGAAACAAAATATGCCATTGTGGAACGGGCAATACAATGGAAGTGCCATAAAGTCCAGTTCTACAAACCCTGCATCACACAGGAAATGGTGGATAAGGCTCATGCCAATGATCTTATCTGCAATGTCTTCTGGAGCGATGATCCATCCGAAGCGGAAAATTACTTGAAAATGGGGATGGATACGATCCTGACCAACGACTATTTCCCGATCGCACAGGTACGGGATGCTTTTGTAAAGGAGGCAAAGAAATGAAAAAGCTCCTGGTCAAAGGAGGTTTCATCTGTGACGGAACAGGAAAAGATCCGCAAAAAGGGGATCTGCTTATCTGCGGAGAGAAAATTGAAGAGATCGGCGGGGAAATCTCCTCTCCTGATGCAGAGATCATAAAGGCTGATGGTCTTATTGTCGCCCCCGGCTTTATTGATGCCCACGCCCATTCGGATACAAGAAAGATCCTTTATCCGGAATGTAAAACAAAACTTTTGCAGGGGGTGACTACGGAAGTGGATGGCAACTGCGGTTCATCGGCATCCTGCGTCCCCGGGGAATGCGGTTCTTACAAATGGAATGATCTGAAAGAATATATTGAAGTTCTGGAACAACTGAAGCCTTCTGTCAATACAGTTATCCTCTGCGGTCATAATTCTTTGCGCAGAAGTGTAATGGGTGAGAGAAGCGATACCCCCACAGAAGAAGAGTTACTCAAAATGAAAGAGATCCTTGTAAACGCTCTGGACAACGGGGCGGCAGGTTTTTCTTCCGGTCTTACCTATTTTCCCGGTAAATTTGCCAAAACGGAGGAACTCCTTTTCCTTGCGGATGCCCTGAAAGGCACACAAAAGCCTTATGTATCCCATATCCGCAGTGAAGGCGATGACCTTCTCAATGCAGTGGATGAGGCGGTAAAAATCGCAAAAGCAGGTTCAAACCGTTTCCAGTTCAGCCACATCAAAACTATTTTCCAACGGAATTTCCATAAGATAGATGCGCTTCTGCAAAAGGTGGATTCTTACAGAAAAGAAGGCGTACTTCTTACGGCGGACAGATACCCTTATGTACGGTCAGCAACGGTTCTTCACCAGATATTGCCGCCTCCTTATGACAAACTGAGTGATATAAAAGAACGCCTTGTTTCTTCGGAAAGTTTCTGTAAGGAACTGGAGGAAGCTCTGAAAAAAAGTCCCAGAGATATTTCCAGTACTATTCTTGTAAAAACAGGAAAAACCTTCGGTGAACTTGCGGAGAAGGAAAATACCACTCCCGAACATCTTGCCATGCTTGCATTGAAAGAAAATAATATGCAGTCTGCGGTATATCTGTGCATGTCGGAAGAGAATCTGAAAAAGATCCTTCTTCAAGAGTATGTGTGTGCAGGTTCCGACGGGATCTCCGCACAGCTGGATGATCCTGCCACCTTCAATCATCCCCGGGCGGCAGGTACTTTCCCCACCTTTTTCCGGATGACAAAAGCTCTTCTGGGAACAGGGGAAGCTGTCCGCAGAATGACAGGTCTTCCGGCGGAAATATTTCACATTCCCCTGCGTGGACTGCTGAAAAAAGGGTATATAGCCGATATTGTCATTTTTGATGAAAATTCCTATGATTCCAAAGCGGATTTCCAGGGAAAAAATCAGACTCCTTCCGGCGTGAAAAAAATATTGGTGGCAGGGAAAACCGCCTTTGATCATTCCCGCCCGGAAGAGATCCACAGATACGGAAAATTTATTGCAATAAAATAAGAGGCTTTTATGGAAAATAAAATCAGGATCGTATTTACCTCCGACTGGGCATCCATACGGAAATTTGCTCCTGTCATAGAAGAAAACCCTTCTGAAGTATATGGAGATCTCATAGAAGATCTTGCCAATGCCGATTTAAGGATCGTCAATCTGGAGATCCCTCTCTGTGACGGCAGTACTCCCATTATCAAAAGCGGCCCTGCCCTGTGGGGAAAACCGGAAAGTATCGCTTCATTGAAAGCAGTCCCCTTTGATGTGGCTGTATGCGCCAACAATCATACTTTCGACTGTGCATTACCCGGTTATGCGGCAACAAGGAAACTTTTGAAGGAAAATCATATTGCTCCTGTAGGGGCGGGTGACGATATCACAGAAGCAAGAGAACCTTTTATTTTTGAAAAAAACGGCATCAAAGTGGGTTTATTCACTCTTTCCGAAGGGGAAGATATGATGGGGGCGGGCATCGGCAAACCGGGCGTGCGTCCCTGGGAAGTAAAGATCCTTGCCAATGAGATCCGGGAGAGAAGAAAAGAATTTGATGTGATCCTTGTTTCCTCTCACAGCGGTCTGGAATACCAGCCCTATCCCTCCTTTTATGTGTGGGAAGCATTCAAATCTCTTGCGGAAGCAGGGGCGGATCTCATCATCGGTCATCACCCCCATGTACCCCAGGGTATGACACAATTCGGCAAATGCAAAGCGTTTTTCAGTCTGGGCAACTTTGTCTTTGACCAGAAGGAATTTTTCTACCGGAAAACCGGTTTCTATCTTGCCATTGAAGCGGGGAAAGAGGGAATAGTAAACTGTGAAAAAGTCCCCTACCGCATCAAAGAACGCTCTTTACAGAAATTGGAAGGGAAGGAAAAAGAGGAATTTGAAATCCTTTTTACAAAACTATCCGCCCCCCTTGCCGATGAAAAAACAGCTGAACAGGCGTGGAATGCAGTTCTTGCCTGTAATGGCATAGAAGGGTATAAAGATGAATTGAAGAGGATCCTTGCCAAATATGAAGTGGATCCCAAAGGAGCTGCCGCCATGCAGAGGAACCGTCTGACCTGCATCCAGCACAGTACCCAATGGCTGGACGGACTCACCAGGATCGCTGACGGGAATATTGATGATGTCCCGGAAGAGTATCTTGATATGGTAAAAGAATATATGACACGCAAGGTGGATCATGAGTAATGAAAAACAGCGGATCATCGTCTGTGATTCCGGTCTGGGTGGATTGAATATTGCCTCCGCCTATTTTTCCTCCGCCCGCAAAGAGGAGAAAGAGGAAAAGGAAATCATCTATTTCAATGCCTTTCCTGATAAGGATCTGGGCTTCAATGACCTTACAGTATCCGATCAGGAAAAGATGCTGAAAAATGTTCTGGAAGGCATGAAAAAATTTTCCCCGGATCTGTGTTTGATTGCCTGTAATACGGTTTCCATTATTCTGGAAAGACTGTTGAAATGGTACACTCCCGCCTTTGCCGTTGAGGGGATCGTGGATATCGCCGTAAAGGGAATGAAAGATTTTCTCACAAAGGAAGATCCCGCCTCCCATGTTCTGATCCTGGGGACAAAAAGTACGGTACAATCCAATGTATATGCCTCCCGCCTTCTGGAAGCGGGAATAGAGGAAACCAGAGTCCATTCTCTGGGGTGTCCCGGCGTTGCCAAATCTCTGGAAAGCGGTCCCGCCACAGAAAAAGTAAGGGCTCTTATTGAATCCTTTGCCGCCAATTCTCCGGAACTTCCGGCAGGGGCAAAGTGTGCCCTTGCGTTCTGCTGTACCCATTTTGCCTATGCAGAAGAAATATGGAAGAAAGCCTTTGCGGAAAAATGGGGATATGTTCCGGTGATCCTCAACCCCAATGAGTCCATGGCGCAAATGGTAACGGGAAAAGGGTGCAGTTTCCAATATGTTTCCCGTATCGGACTTTTTGACGGGGCAAAAGAAAATATGCCTTCCGTATTTATGAAGGACGCCCCGCAGATAGCCGAAGCCTTGAAAAATGTGCAGGAAGATCCTGCTTTATTCTCCATTGCAATCTCATAAAAATAAGGATAGAAAATGATAAAAACTCCTTGTATCGTACTTGTTACCGGAGCCGGGGGCGATGCCCAGGGCTGGGGAAATATGGATGTGACAAAATGTGTGGAAAAAGCCATTAAGGATAATGGTTTCGACTGCCGTATCGTTCTTGCGGAAAACCGGCAGGAAATGGAAAAAGGATTGCAGGAAGGCCCCTGCGATATCGTCTGGAGCGCCCTCTACTTTTTCACCACAAGGGAAGATATCATCGGTATTCCCCCGGATGCGGTCTGGGTGGCGGATGTACTGGATGAATTGAAGATACCTTATATCGGGCCTTCCGCCGCCACCATGAAAGCTCTCATCGGAAAATTTGATACCCATGAAGCAATGGAAAAAGCAGGTGTACGCGTCCCGAAACATATCCTCTGTCCGCCGGCAAAAGCACAGGATGTGGATTTCTTCCCTGCCTTTGTCAAACCCAACGGGGAATCCCGTTCCATCGGCATAAGTGATAAAAGCGTGGCACAGAACATGGAGGAACTTAAAGCACAGATCCAGTTCATTCAGGATGAATTGCAGCAGTCCGCCCTTGTGGAAGAGTATCTCCCCGGACGGGAATATACCGTTCTTGTTCTGGGTAACGGCAAAAACCGGGAGATCCTCCCCGGGGAAGTCACCGTTGCAGAAGAACATTTCGGTAAATACCATATTTTAAGAAGTGATCTTCGGGGTGTGGGGCTTACTCATCTTATCCGGCCCGATGATCACATGGAAGAGGCGGTCTCCCTTGCAGAACAGGCCTCCGATGCCCTGCAATGCTTCGATCATGTGCGTATTGATATGCGGGAGGGTTCTGACGGCAAACTCAGGATCATGGAGGTCAACGGTATCCCCGGTCTGAAACCGGTGAAAAGCTGGAGTCCCCAGATTTATGCCCTTTACCATGATTGTGAAGATCCCTATACCGCCCTTATCGGAAAAGTAGTAAAGAGTGCGTGGGAGAAGATCCTATGAAAAAGCGTCCCCTTATTGCCGTCAATATGTCCATGACCGTATTGAATAACAGGGAAATACATTACCTTATCGACTCTTATGCAGAAAGGGTCTGGGCGGCAGGCGGGGATCCCTATCTTGTTCCTTCCCTTCTCCATGAAAGGTACAGCAGGGAGATCCTCGGCAAAGTGCAGGGCGTTCTGCTTTCCGGCGGCAAGGATTATCCCCCATCTTTCTACGATCAGGAACCCGTACCGGAAACCGATCTTACCAGATTACGTCCCTCTTTTGATATGCAGTTCGGTAAGGAAGCATTAACAGGCACTCTTCCCATACTGGGGATCTGTGCCGGATGCCAGTTATTGAACATCCTTCACGGCGGTCAGCTTCTCCAGCATCTCCCCAATGCAAATGAAGCCCACAGAAACGGTTTGTATCATCAAGCGGCAATTACAGAAGAAGGTTTTATGAGCCGTATTCTCTCTCTGAAAAAAGGGGAACAATTTACGGTAAACAGTTTCCACCATCAGGCGGTGACAAAAGAGTATCTGGGCAAAGATCTTTTCATCTCCTCCCTTGCCTTTGACGGTACGGTTGAATCCATAGAAAGACCGGGGGAAAGAATGGTGCTCGGCGTCCAATTCCACCCGGAACGCATGGATGACACCGGACCTCTTTATTTTGCCGCACTTGTGGAAGAAGCATCAAAAATAACATTATAAAACAAAGGTTCAGCAATGAAAAAAAGTTTTTTCTTTTCTCTTTTACCTGCCGTACTGGCCTCTCTGCTGGTTTCCTGTTATTCCGGCAAAACAGGTGTTTCCTGTTCCGGCAATATCAGAAATGTTCCGGTATGCAATAAGAAAAATCCCGCTCCTTTGCAGGAAGCAAAATGTTTTGCAAAGGAAAAATATTTTTCCATTTATACGCCCCAAAATCCTTCCAAAGTACAGGAAACTTCTGCAAAAGAACTTCTTTCCTATCTGAAACGTCTTTACTCCTCCCCCATTGTCTTCAACGGCAGTAAAACAAAGGAAATGCGTTTTTACATCGGAAGAACAAAAGGAGAAGCAGAAAAACTTTTTGCAGCAGCCCCCATGCGGGAATTCGGGATCTTCCCCTCCACCGATCCGGCAGTACCTGCCATTCTTATTGACGGTATGGATGATCCGGGGATCTCCCCCTGGGCAACCCGGGGAAGAACAGGAACACTTCTGGGGGTTTACTATTTCCTGAGCAGATATGCAGGTATCGAATTTTTTGCTCCCGGAAAAAAAGGGGAAAAACTTTTCAGCAATACACCAGTCACTTTGAAGAAAGCGGATATTCCCGTCCCCTCCTATCCGGCAAGAAGTATTGCCTTATATTCCAGAAGCAGTAAAAAAGAGTTCACAAGCTCTGATTATTACAAATTTTTCAAGCAGATGCTCTGTACTCTGCCGGATTATGCAAGTCCGGATTTCTATTACATGGGACCTGACTGGAAAACTCTTGCAAAGAAAAATCCTGCACTTTTAGGCATACGCAACGGAAAAAGATATTACGGAAAGGATTATGATGTACCCTGTCTTACCAATCCGGAAGTTTTGCGTCTGATGGCGGAAGGAGCCATTGAGGAAATAAAAAAACGGGGGACAAAATGTCGTAATATCCGTATTTTCCGGGATACATCCGCAAGGATCTGTGAATGTGAAAAGTGTTCGGAATACAAAGACATAAGCAATTACTACTATACTTTCATCAACTCTCTTGCCGAAGAGATCCATAAAGTATATCCCCATATCTATGTGATGACACAGGAAAAGGGGAACTACTTTTACCACGTTCCCGCAGGCATTGACAAACTGGAAAACCGTTTTGTCATCGAAATATCCGACGGATTCCCCTCCTCCCGGAATTTTACAGCAGCCCTGCCGCTTTTTGAACAATGGGACAAAGCCGGAGCGATCATCCTTTTCCGTCAGTACAACCGTGTGGGATTCCAGTGGAAAGATTATCCCATCATCAATCCCATGAATATTGCCCACCACTATAAATCCATGCAGGGAAAAGCTCTGGGGACAAGATGGAGCGATGGCGGCAATACTTCTCTTTTCCAATCCATTCCCATGCAGTATATGCAGGCAAAATTTCTTTTCGATACTTCTGCCGATCCGGAAAAAGTCCTGAGAAGATTCTGTTCCCTTGCCTATCCCGGCGCAGAAGAAGAGATGATGCGGTATTTTCAGATCATGGAAGACAATCATCATGCCTATCCCCAGTGGGGCAATCCCCTTCTCGGAGCATTACAGTATGACAATCTTGCAGAACCAGTTTCCCTGCTGGAAAAGGCTGTTAAAAAGGTAAAAAATCCCTACTGGCTTGCTCCGGTGCTTGCCGACTTGAAACGCGTGCAAGTTCTTGCGGAAAAAGAAAAAACATACATGGCAAACTATAACCGGATCAAACGGGCATTTGATGTTCAATACGGTCCCGGCAAACTTTTTACAGCTCCCCCGCTCAAAGAAAAAGTGATTCTTGACGGCAGACTTGATGAAAAATTCTGGAAGACTCTTCCCTCATTTTCTCTTATGCCTGTAGAAGCCATGAAAACCCCGTTTCAGTATTCTGAAGTATATATGGCAAGCAGTAAAGGGGCTGTTTTCTGTGCTTTCAAGGCATTGGAAGAATATCCGGAAAAGATCGCAAAGAATGAAAAAAATGTATGGGCAAATGCTTCTCTGGAACTGATGATCGCTCCCCCGGATAAGAATTACCCCTATTTGCAAGTTCTTCTCACTCCTTCCGGTATCGGAAGTGTGATCTATTATATTGCTCCGGGAAGACCGGAAAGTCTGGATCTGAAAAGTGTTGCAGGAAAAGCCTTTATTGACATAAAAGATAAATTCTGGTCCGGAGAGATCGCCATACCCAGGGAGCTTTTACGGGGGATCATAAAAGACAACAGGGCAAGATTTGCCGTTTTCCGTACAAGGAATATGACAGACAAATTGCTGGAAAGACAAACTTCAGGACTTTTCCCGGGAAGGGGAAATACCCATAAAGTAAACCTTTACCGCCCCGTTCTCATCCCTGCCCGGTAAAAAAATAAATACCGGTAAAAAACTCCGGCAGATCATCCTGCCGGAGTTTTCATTTTGTTATATCATTGCCTTTATTTTTCTTTACCGTACCGGACTTTTGCGGAAAGCATATCCGGAGTGCAAAGACGGTTGCCGGAGGAGTTACCGGTATCTTCGGTGGTAATGCCATGGAAAAAGCTGCCCTCCATACCGATGATTTCAATACTCTCATCCGCAGTATCTATAACGATCTCCGCACTGACAGGGCGTTCATAAATGACCATATTACCATAATTCTCATACTGTTTGTACCACTCTTTTTCCGGAAAGAGATAATGAGCTTTCGATACCCAGTTGAAGGTTGCGGAATTTACATCCAGACGGGGAACCCCGTCAATAATATCCAATCCGCTACGGTGATAATGACCGTTCAGACACAAAATCACCTGACCGGCAGTTCCCTGTGATTCCCGGATGATCCCGGAAATTTCCTCTTTGCACTTTATTTCAGACTCCGGCTTGACGGGATAATCTATTGCCGCATGACTGGCAAGGATACAGGGATAAGGGGACTCCATAACAGTTTCCCGCAACCATTGAATCTCTTCCGGCGGCATCCAGTCCCGGCATTTGGGATGATCAAAGTAATTACGTTCCGAGTAGTGGAAATATACTCCCGGATACTCCCGGAAATAGTTTTCATCCAGAATAATAAACCGGAATCCGCCATGATCAAAAAAGTAATATCCCTTTTCCATTCCCATAGCTTCAAGGACAGTTTCAAAAGACTCAATATCAAATTCGTGATTCCCCAGAACAAAATATCCGGGGAGCTGAAATTCTTTAAACTGCCGGATCAATTCAGGACAGGCGGAAGGTTTATGGGCAAAATCCCCCAGATGCAGCAGAAATTCAGAGTTGTTTTCCAATGCCCGTTTCTGAATGGCTTTCAATCGTTCCGGAGCATCTGCTTTATACCATGCCGGATGATGATGCAAATCGGAAAAAACGGTAAATTTGACTCTGCTCATATTGATATGCCCTCTGTTTTTTATTCTGGATAAATTTTATTAATGTAGCATATTTTCTGCGGAATACAATACTGATCAACAGGAATTATTGAGCAAATTCTCCACTCCGGATGCCTGTTCCCGCAGAAATACAAAAACGGGGCTGCAGGAAAAATTCCCGCAGCCCCGGAAACAGATAAATCCTTAAAGAGGATCAGCGTTTTACACGGGCATTACCGCTCCAGATGCTCCAGACCTGTTCTTCATCAGCAGGCTGAGCGTAGTCGGTAAGGTGTGTGGTGGCAAGGGCACCGGTAGCCCAGCCGAACTGGATCCATTTTTCCGGTTCCCAGCCCTTGAGGATGGCATAGAGGAAACCGCCCACGAATCCGTCGCCGCCGCCGATACGGTCGAGAACACCGATCTCACGGGGTTCAACAACCTGCCATTCGCCATTCACATTGACGATAGCACCCCACAGATGGGTATTGGCACTTACCACCTGACGCAGAGTGGTGGCAAAAGCATAGGCGTTGGGATAGGCTTCTTTGACTCTTTCCACCATTTCTTTGAAGCTGTCGATCTTTCCTGCAATGCCTTTTCCGCCGGCTTCAGGGCCTTTGATGTTCAGGCAGAGCTGGAAGTCTTCTTCGTTACCGATAAGGATGTCGGCAGCAGAAGCGATTTCAGCAAAGGTGGCAGCAAGTTCTTCTTCACGGCCTTTCCAGAAGGAGGCACGGTAATTGAGGTCGAAAGAAACTTTTGTACCGTATTTTTTAGCAGCACGGGCAAGTTCCAGACAGAATTTGCTGGTCTTGGGGCTCATAGCGGCGATCAGACCGGAAAGGTGAACGATCTGGACACCTTCTTCACCGAAGATACGGTCAAGATCAAAGTATTCCACGCTGAGTTCACGTCCCACTTCACCGGCACGGTCATTCTGCACGCGGGGACCGCGGCTGCCGCATCCACTGTCAGCAAGGTTGAACTGGTGACGGTAGCCCCAGGGATTGTCCTGTTCAAATTCAGGACCTTCATAATCCATGTGACGACCGGCAAGGTTGTCCTTGATCATACGGGCAATAGGGGAACCTTTGACGAAAGCGGTCAATACTTTCACTTTCATGCCCAGGAAAGAGGCGATACTTGCCACGTTGGATTCCGCACTTGTCACCTGCATTTTGAAGGTGTCGCTGCAATGGAAGGGCTGACCGTCAGCAGGGGTCAGACGCACACCCATACTTGTGGGGATCAGCATTGCATATTTTGCATCTTTTTTGAGTTCGATAGCCATAATATTTTCCTTTTATTTTCAATCTTTGATAAAGTTCTTTCTCAATGCCCACAATCCCAGAGCAGGATTGCTGATAAAGTAGATCTCTTCCCCGTTGACCGTATTGAAACCGTCCTTCAGGTTCTCCACATCATACTTTTTCATCATCTCATCCAGAGAGGCATATTCATATCCCACAGACTCGATCTCTTCTTTTGTCATACCGGGACCGGGGCAGTAGATGATTTTGAATCTGCCTTCGCTGGAACCGTGGATCAGATGGGCGGCTGCCCCCAGACTCCCGTTGAGTTCAGGGTTTTCCGCAACAGCCTTCAAAGTATTGGGCGTACCTTTGTAACCGTATTTACGGATGACTTCGTCATTGCCTTTGTCTTCCCCGAACTCTTTCAAGCCGGGAGCAAGTACGATAAGTTCCCCGTCATCGGCGATCGCCATACGGGTACGGTACACACTCTTGTTGCCAAGCCAGGTACTCTTGAACTCTTCCGGATCAAGATATACCACAACCTTCCTGGGTGCTTTTTCCAGCAGGACCAGGTTGGTAAGCACGCTCAATTCAGCAGCAGCATTGAATACACTTACATCATCTCCGGAGAAGAATCCTCTCATAGCCATTTTCCCGGTATTTTCATCTTTGCTCATTACAGTAAGCATATAGACGATGGGAAGGTCTTTAAGGAAGGTATCCACACCGTAGTTGAAAAGTCTGCGTACAGGGGAATCGGCTCTGCCCATAAGGTTTTCACAACCGGCAACAGCACCCAGGAAGTGGGATTTGTTGATGATGTCGGAACCGCCTACACCCACCATAAGGTTCTTGGTGTAGTTCGCCATGCCCACCACTTCGTGAGGAACCACCTGAC
>JAZKZE010000041.1:0-9985 GCA_045612485.1 Victivallales bacterium
TCTCCTGAAGGTTGCACAAAACAGGATAAAGAAGTATTTTTGAAAAAATCTGACAAAATCACTTTTTTAAAAGCAGATTTCTTTACGCACATAATTTTGTAAAAATATGCCATTTTTACAAAATTATGGGATAGCTGTGAAGAAAATCCGGTTTGCTTTTTTGTTTTTGCCGTGTATAGTAAAAAATACCCGCAGAAATATTAATAAAAAGGGAGGAAAATATGGGTTTTCTCAAAGACAGGATCTGGTGCTGGGGATATATGCTTAACAGAGTGCCCGGATCGGCACCTTTCACTTTTGAAAAGACAAGATGCAGTCTGGAAACACAGGCAGAGTATCTTGGCGCGGAACGCTGTTTTTATATGAACAGTATGTTCAGTAAAAGGTATGTGCAGACCTATTTCAAAAGCTGGGACGAAGATGTGATCTCCAACTGTGTGGAAGGGGTGCTTTCCGATGCCCATTTGCAGAGACTTTCCGGAATGAAAAAAGTTTTCTGTACGCTGGAACATCAGAACTATCTGGAATCTGCCATCCGTATTGCCAAAGCCTCCCTTGTTTACAAAAATATCTGTGGAGTACATTTTGATGACTTCAATTCCGCCAACGGCGGGAAACTTATTGAAGAGATCCGGGATAAGATCAAGGAAATCAATCCCGCACTGAAAATTGCCGCTGTGACCTATTCCCATCAGAACTGGGATGAAAATTATAAAGAGGGCATTCCCTTTATTGATGTGCTTTCCCGCTGGTGCTGGGTACCCTCTTTTGATTACTGGAATTCCCACGCTGACGATATCAAAAGAGTCCGGGATCTTGCCGGAAGTGATAAAAAGATCCTTCAGGGGATCTATATCCATGATTTCGGTTCTTCCGGAAAACCTGTGACAGAGTGTTACAGCTGTGTTCCCATAGATGTTTTCAAACGCAGTGTGGAAACCATTTGCGAACATACCTGCGAAAAGATCCTTGACGGGATCATTCTTCCCCAGGCAGCTTATTACAGTGTTGCCAGTCACCGGGAACATGTGAAATTCCTGAAAGAATATGTGGACTGGGCAGATGGTACCATGACGGATTTCGGGGATGATGAGCCTCTGTAATAATGGAAACGATATAAATAAAGCAGGAGGAAGTTTTATGCTTTCTTCCTGCTTTATTCATATCATCTTTTCCACCTGCCGTCATCATGGATATTGACGGTGATACTGCGGAAAGTGGAAGATTTTTCTTTCTTTTCCAGAGCCATGACCATGTAACGCAATGCGTCCATAGCGTGATCGTTGAGTTTTAATGGTTCCTCTTTTGCGTTGCGGGAGGAGTCGGCAGGAAGCCATTTATAATCATAGATCTCGGAAAGAAGATTTTTGAGATCATTGAAAAAATAGATACCGCATTGTCCGTTTTTCTGTTTTGCCAGCCGGTTTTTTACTGCTTGGATACCTATGATGACTTTTTTGTCGGCCCCTTTCGTAATGATTCCCGCTTCTTCCAGTTCGGCGCGTTCCTGTGCGTCGTGATCGGCAACGGTTGTCATATATTTTTCCTTTCCGGAAAGAGTTTTGATTTCTCCTGCAAGAACTCTTGTCCGTTCCCGGCTTTTATACAGTTCTCTGTAGATATATAATCTTCCATCATGGTCAACTGCTCCCCACAGACAGACAAAGGCATTGGTATAACCGAAATCTATGGCACGGATTTTCTGCCAGTCATCCGGAATGGGAAAGGGGGAGAGCGTATGGGTATCTTCATCAAATTCATCATAGACAGCTCCTTCATTATCCCGCCAGACGCCGGAAAGCATCCTTTCTTTCATGATCTGCGGCAGACTTTCCAGTGAGGCAAGATATTCCGGAGGGAGATTTTCTCTGTTGTCGTAAGCACAAAAATTGACTCTTGCCCATTTTGCTGCATCCGGAAGAGTGTTGCCGCTTTCAGGATCAATATGCCTGACACCCACAAAATGCAGCCAGTGCCGGGGACCTCTGGGATTGCAGTCCATAATAAGTTTTGGGACGGCTTTGCGTTTTTTGTTATCAAAGGCATTTTGAGACAGCCTCGTGATTGCCATTTGCATACTTTGATAGGATAACTGGGTGGCTTCATTGAGATAGACGGTGATATACTCATTTCCTAAAATTTTTTCTGTCCGTTCCGCATCATCCAGACCGCCAACAATGATCCGGGAAGAGTTGAAAAAGATGACGGAAAGTTCCGATTCATTATAACGGTAAAGGGCATGTGGGATGAATTTTCTTAAATAACCCTTTATGGTATCTTCCCACAAAGAACTTTTTGCA
This sequence comes from Victivallales bacterium, assembly GCA_045612485.1. Taxonomy (GTDB): domain Bacteria; phylum Verrucomicrobiota; class Lentisphaeria; order Victivallales; family UBA1829; genus RGIG5327. The sequence continues at coordinate 2,301 of JAZKZE010000041.1, forward strand.
TGGGAACGGCATTTTCTTGCGGCAAGCTGACGGCTGCCCGGATATTGGAGGGCACGGCGGACAAGATATTCCACGATGAGGGCGGTCTTTCCGGAACGGGAGCCGCCGTCAAAGAGGATACGGGTTTTATTTGGGGAAGTGAGAATATTCCATGCGTAACGCTGTTTTTGATTGAAGGCAAGTCCCATAAAAAATCCTTTCTTTTCTCTGCTGTATGCGTCAAAGAGTCCGGAAAAATCCTTCTATTTATGTGTAATACTCAATTATGCCTGAAAAAAATCTTTTTTTTTCTTGCTTTTCTTCTATTAATATGTTAGATTACAGTGAGGAAAAATATTGTAACAGTCAAATAAGGAGGTATTCTATGAAAAAACGCGTATTTACACTGGTGGAACTCTTGGTGGTCATTGCCATTATTGCGGTACTTGCCGGACTTGCCATTCCTGCGGTGAGCATTGCCAAACAGAAGGCAAAACAGACCCAGGCAAGAGTGGATATCAACTCTCTTGAAGCAGCCTTTGCTGAATATGAAAAAGATCGTGGAACACTTGCAGCACTGCCCAATTATGGCAGCCTTACCGGAAGCAACTATACTCTGGGTGATGATAAAAAAATCGTTAATGAGTTCGGCAGCAGGGATTCCAACCGGTATTATGATGCCATTATGGAGGTATTGACCTTTACGCCGGTGAATGGTGCTGCTGTGACAAGCTCCACGCACCTTGTTGCCGGCAACAATCTTTCTCTTTTGAGTTACAACAGAAAGCGTCAGCAGTATATGAGACCTGCTAAAGCTCTGGTAGCAGATTTGCAGAACAATCCGCAGGCAACGCCTTCTGAATTTCTGATCCTTGACCCCTGGGGCCGTCGTTACAATATTGCTCTGGATGGAAATTATAACGGTTATATTGATGATGCCAACGGGTTTGGCGGGATCACACAGGCAAATACAAGGATCAATGCGAAAGTGATGATCTTCTCCTATGGATCTGATAAAGAAAACAGAAGAAATAATTACATCTGTTCCTGGAAACAGGGTAAATAATGAAAAATTTTCCTGCCTTTGTGCATAACATATACAGGAGGAAAAGATGAAAAAAAGAAGCCGTTTTTATTACAATTTGGTGGAGATCACTCTTGCCATGGCGGTAGTGGGGATCGGGATCGCCGGGATCATGGCACTTTTCGTGCCTGCACTGGATTCCTCCCGGGAATCTGTTGCAGAAAATTATTCTTCCCAGGTAGCGGAATCCCTGCTTGCCTATATTGAAAAAAGTAAAAGAAATAACTGGGAAAGTGATGCTTTTTATAAAGTGGATTCAGCTCCCGACGAAGTTGCCGCCCTTACCTTCAAGGAATCTTATCCGGATACGACGGCATGGGCTACGCAGAGAAACTCCAGAAGCAGGGAATTACTGCCCGGAGTGTTTCAGCTGGATGATCTGAATGGTGCCGGTATCTATGGACTCACCCTCGGCGGAACTGTAAATGTCGGAGGGACAGATATTCCCGACGGCAGTAAATTCTGTGCCATTGCAAGAGTATGGAAGACCAATGTGGGGATCAGTTCCGGAAGTACTGAGGGGATCTATGCTGCTGACAGTGCCACAAATACGATTGCAGGCAGGATCGTCAACGGGGATGGCTCCACTCCGCAGAGTATTGTGCGAATCAATGTGGAGATCAGTTATCCGGCAACCGTTCCCCCCGCAAACCGGAAAAAAAGTTTGTATATCCTTGAGATCGGTAAAGTGCAGTAAGAGAGGTCTGTTATGAAAAAGAAACACAGGATTTTTTCCTTTACTCTGGTGGAAGTCATCGTATCTATGGCGGTCTTTGCCATTTTGATGCTGGGACTTATGCAATTTTTCTCATCTGCACAGGGACTCTGGACAAGTACAAGCAATCAGGTAAGTACTTACGAAGAAGCCCGTACTGCTATGAATATGATTGCAACTGACCTTATGTGTGCCTATTATGAGGAAGGCAGGACTGTGACTGTAGGAGGGGAGGAGGTTGAGGATCACCGTTATTTCTTTATCGTACAGGATCCGGAAAATACTTATCCTCCGGCATTGAATAGCGGACGCTTCAAAGGTCTGGCATTTGCCACACTCCGTCAGGCAAGAGCGCATGAGGATGCTGTAACAAGACTTACGGAAGTATTTTACCGTAAAAGGGGCAATCATCTGGAAATGCTTGAAATAGCGGATAATCTTCAGGATGTTGTACGGGAGAAAGGTTTGAATTGGAAATGGGTCACTGATTCAACAAATGATTTACCGGAGCCGGATAGAAAATTTACTACGATTAACGCCAGTGAAGAGGAAGGGAAAAGATTTCCTTTTTATCAGCTGACAAACAAAGTGGGAAATTCCGGTGCCCCCAATAATGATACTCCTGTCACGGCGGATATTTTTGACGGGAAGTGGCCCGAAAAATCGACGAGACCGGCATGGTCGACTATTGCAAAAAATGTAGTGCGTTTTTCTGTGAAAGTCTTCCGGCCCTATGGCGGAGCGATGCAGTTTTCAGAAATGTTCAATCCTTCTGCTTCCAACGTGACAAAAATGCCGGATATGGTGGTTTTGCGGCTTCTTATGATCGATCCGCAGACAGCAAAAGAGATCAAAGAGCTTGATCCGGATTGTATTTATGAAGAACATCTTGAAACACAGGTAAGCCGCAGTGGATTACTGTATGATTCTGATGAGGTGGTTGCTAATGGTTCCGATGAGACGGAAAACCGCATCAGGGAACTCTTACGGAAAAATATGATCGTAGTAACAAGAGCAGTCACACTGACCCATGAGTTTTAATTGAAGGAGGTTTTTATGTATAGGAAAATCATGGAAATACTCAGAAAGAGAAGAAGAGAAAAAGGGATCGCTGTAGTTTTTGTTCTGGGGATCCTGGGACTTCTTACGGTAATCGGTTTGGGGTTTGCTTCCACCGCTCTTCTGGATAATAAAATATCCTCCAACAATACCAATACGGGTAAAGCAAGACTTCTTGCCCGTTCTGCTTACATGCGTGCTTTTCAGCTGATGCGTGAAGGTGCTGCTTCTGAAAAAATTATAACAAGAAGTACGGATGCCCATTATGACTGGCTCTGGCGTTTGAATACGACTCTGGACGGTATCGACCTTTTTGCCCTGCCGCAGAAATTTGATGCTGAATCCAATAATACGCTGCCCTCCTGGCAGTATGTTTATGATACAAGCGGCACAGAACGGCAGATCGTTGGCAGATTCGCTTATGTGGTGAAAGATGAAGTGGGGAAGATGGATCCTTCCGTTCATTTCGGAAAATATCTTGCCTCAAAAGATAGAGCCGTACCTTTGAAACGTTTCGGTACTTCAGAAGCTGAACTGGATTATCTTGCTGCGATCGATTCCACTGAAACGATCTATAAAGATGTGCAGGATGTGTTATTTAAAGCTCTTTACAAGAAACATGAGGGACAGGATATCTACAGTTTTGCTTCCCCGTTCCGCTGGCAGGATTTTATTTCCATGATGGGGGAAGCCTATCTTGATGCTTCTGTGGGAGGGCGTATCTCCACTGTCAATGAAGAAAAATTGCGGAATGTCAACGAAACTTTGCAGGCAGGAACGCCGGAAGTATTCTGGATAGACAAGGACAACGATAAGGTACAGACAACAGATGAAATGTTCCATAGATTCAATCTGGCAAGAACAGATTGGGATAAAGAGTATTTTGATGATGTCAATATCCTTTTCGGAAGAACGGCGGATAATGCCAGAATTGTAAGTAAAGTTAACGGGATCGATGAAAAATGTATATACAATGCCCGTCCAGCCGGGGATAAAAATCTTGTCCGGCAGAATAAGAACAGAGCTGACGGAGAGGATGTGGGGACAACCGATTCCTGTTATGATACCGGCGGTATCCAATGGCTGGGATTGACCGGGGCGGATCCTAAAAAGAATGCATCCGGCGAGGAAGATGAAAGCGGTTCCAACAGTTATATGAGTACCACCGATCCTGTCGTCATCAAACGCAAGCAGATCGCTGCCAATATCATTCAGTACTGCCGGAAAGAGGATTCCAGAACTGTGACAGATCTTAAAGCAACCGTTACCGATTGGGCAGATGCCAATGCAGAACCTCTTTATGCCGGAGTGGGGAAACACCCCATGCTCAATGAAGTTGGATTCAAAGTTGGAATCAGCGGTACGGCAGGCGTGACGGAATCTGTCGGGGAAGAACATACTGTACAGTGGCAGTATGTCATTGCCCCGCAGATCGCTGCGGAATTGATCGATATGTTTAATATTCATCCTGATGACAGAAGAAATGCCCAGGTGCGTTTCTTTGGTAAGTTATCTCTGGATTATTATGATATCACTTCCGGAGCTTATAAAAATCAGGAAGTAAAATTTGATAATGTACCAATCAATATTTCCCAAGGTGACTGGACGCAATCTGCAACAGATTCTCTGCATGTAGGATATACCAATGGTACATGGATCCCCGCCGAGGAAATAGAGTTGAAGGGGACAGTAAAGATTTCTACAGATAATCCGGATGGTGCTGCCGCAGATCTGGCAAAAAATCTTGCAGTAAAGAATGTCAAAATGACATTAAGCAAAATTTATCTGCGTTATGAAAACTCTCTCAAAGATAAGATGCTGGACAGAGATTTTGCAAAGATCGACAAAGAGTTTACCATAAAAGAACAGGATTCCGGAGAAACGAAGATCGTAGGGGATCCGAAGTATTTTGCCTGTGCCGCCGCTGCAAATGATCCCAGGGTCAATCATAATCCTGCGGATTGGACGCCTCTTTCCATTTTCAAAACAACTGCGGCAAATGATCCTGTCAAACTGGATGTGGGAGAGGTTTTTGATTCAGAACCGGATATGATTTCTGCAATAAAGCAGATCGCCACTCTTGGCAGAAATAATTTTGATCCATCTGAGTCTGCGGAGGTCCATTCTGACAATGTAACTGATACCCACAGAAAATTCGGGTATAACTCTGCTACAAAAACTTTTTATGAAAATCAGGAAGTATATGACAAAGAAGAGGGGATGACCGATCCTGCCAATGGAGCCGTATCCACAGCATACATTGCTCAAAGACCCATGCTTTCTTTGTGGGAACTTGGGGCTATTTCCCGTGCAGAACCCTGGCGTACCATCAATCTGAAAAAGGCTGTTCCCCATTCAGCGGATGGGGATGCCGGAAAAGGAATATGCGGCGGAAGGGACAATAGCCTTGCTTTAGGGAACGGTGATGCCGCAACCGTTGAAGGTGAAGGGTATCAGGCGGGCGATGGTAATATTCTGGATCAGGTGAAGATCAACCGTCTGTATCTGGGGGATGAGAGGGAAAAGGCACTTGGTGACGGAACAAATGTTCCATCATATATCACCGATGACTTGAAAGCCTTCTGGACGGAAAGAACCCATTCTTTCGGAAAGATCAATATCAATACTTTGCAGGAAAGTGTACTGAAAGCACTTTTCAAAGGTATTTCCTTCAATGATACAAAATTGCACGAAAAACCGATAGACGAACGTAAAGCGTACTACAGTTTCATTGGTAAACTGAATGAAGCTGAACCCGGTGCTGCTTATGACGGAACAACTCTCGCCGGGGAGATCCTCAGAGATTCTGCTGCGGGAGATGAGAAAAAGAATACTTTCTTCAGAACAAGAACAGATATTCTATTGCCTTTCTATAATCTGGACTTCAGCAATTCTTCAGTTGCAAAAAATGATGCCGCACAGGAACAGCTTATCGGCAAGACAATGAATCTTTTGAAAGCGGAAGAACTGGACAAGGCGTATATCATTGCGGTCGCCCAGACGATCAAGCCTGTGGCTGTTTCTGCCAACTCTCCCAGATACTTTGACTGGAACAGGGATGGTGTGGTAAATAATGATGATGCGGCAAGTGTGACCAATGATAAAAAGATCCGTACTAAATACGAAAAAGATGAGATCGCATGGAAAAATGCCGGATATGTAAGGTATCCGCTTGCAAGGGAACTTCACGGGGACAGTACGCATCAGAAAGATACCCGTCTGCGCGGGGTCGCCTTCGGTTCAAAGACTCTTGCCAGAGAGTTTACCGGAACAAAAAACAAAGATACTTATGAGAACGGGGTGGATCAGATCACCGGAACCGCAAAAGTTGTTGTCACTCTGGAAAGAGTGGATGGAAAATGGAAAGTAGTGAGGTACGAATATGTGGATTAAAAGTTTTCTGACAGTATGTTTGCTTCTGCCTTTTATCGTTTCTGCACAGACAGGCAAAAATGCCGGACAGAAATCCGGCAGTACACAGAAAAAATCTTCCACCGCAGCCGCCGGTAAGAAAGCAGAAGCAAAAGCCAAAGTATTGACAAAGAAAGAAAAGGAGGCTCTCCTGCGGGAAATATCCATGAACGCCGCTTCTTTCAATCCCGGAAAGCCGGGACTTACCCAGGAACGGGTGAAAAAAGTCATGCTTGATGAAGTCTATGATAAATTGCTGAATAAAAAAATCCCGGAAGAAATCGGTAAAATCAAAAAATCAGCAGATACCATCACTTATCTGGGAACACGCATGGTTCTTTTTCATTATGATATCCTGCTGAAAAATCCGGAATTGCCGGAAGTCACCGGGATCAAAGCTGCCTGGTATAATGCTTACGGGGAAAAATTGAAAAAAATGGAGAGCCTTGCCAAAAAACTGGATCAGGCTACGTCTATAAGTAATGCTGCCGCCTATGTAAAAGCAAGGGCGGAGATCATTGCTTATCAGAAAGTTTTGAAGGATTTTGCAGACGGGGATAAACCAAAACTTTCTTCTGATGAAATGCGGGAACTCCGTAAGAAAAATACTTTGTGGCGTCAGGCTCAATTCAGGAAAAATCAGGAGGAACTTTTGAAAAAGGCAGGGATCTCTCCTGAACAGGCAAAAGAGTTGACAAGTAAAAAATCTTCTGCAAAAAAGACGGAAAAAGCTGTGAAAAAAACTCAGAAGAAGAGTAATACTTCTTCCTCCTCTTCAGGCAGCCGGAAAAATAAAAAGAAATCCAATTCCCGCAGATACAGAAGATGATTTCCTGAACCGGAAAAATCTTTTACGCAGCAAAACACTGAAGCTGAAATTTGTGTGACCCGGAAAAAAGAATAAAAAAATGGAGCCAATGATCGGGCTCGAACCGATGACCTGCTCATTACGAATGAGCTGCTCTACCAACTGAGCTACATTGGCAATTGCGGTAAATACATCAATAATATACTATTGATTTTTTGAAAAGCAAGTCCATTGACCCTTTTTTCCGGCATATTTCTCTGATTTTTCTGCCTCTGTCATCATAAATCCGCCTATGGAAGAAAAAATAGAAAAAAAATGTGTTTTACAGGGATTTTTTGCTTGAATTACTATAAAAATGTTATAAATTATTCTTTTATAAATCAAGTTCTCATGATACAGTAAAGGAAAGGAATTTTCAAATGAAGGCAGAGTACACAAAGTATTTGCATCAGGATGCTATTTTGCAGTTGAAGGGCACCACCAAAAAAGATGTTCTTGAAGAGATCATCGCTTACGCAACAACTCGTTGTACTCTCAGTGATTCCCAACTGCGGGAACTTGTCTGGAAACGGGAAAAAATGATGACTACCGGTGTGGGTAACGGACTTGCTCTCCCCCATGTCCGCGTG
>JAZKZE010000042.1:0-15222 GCA_045612485.1 Victivallales bacterium
AAACTGCTGACTGCGGAAGACCCTGTGGAATATGACCTTGAGGGGATCATTCAGCTGCCCATCAACGATGCAGTGGGAATGACCTTCCACCGGGCATTGCGAGCCTTCCTCCGTCAGGACCCGGATATTATCATGCTGGGGGAAATCCGAGACTTGGAATCTGCAAGAATGGCTGTGGAAGCCTCCCTTACAGGACACTTTGTGTTCAGTACCCTGCATACAAACGATGCTGCCGGTACTGTGACCCGACTTATTGATATGGGGGTGGAACCGTTCCTTATTGCCAGTTCTCTTGTGGGGGTATTGTCCCAGCGTCTGATCCGCCGGGTATGTCCCCAGTGCAAAACTTTCTATGTTCCCACAGATGATGACCTGAATCTTCTGGGATTGGAAAGAGAGGACATCGGAGAACAGAAATTCTGTTACGGAAAGGGTTGCAGCAATTGTAATGGAACCGGTTACAGAGGCCGAATGGCGATCACAGAACTTCTGCTGATGAATTCCCAGATCAATGAACTGGTTCTGCAAAGTTCACCTACAGTGGTGATCCGCGATAAGGCAAGGGAATTGGGGATGATGACCATGCGCGAGGACGGTATCCGTGCCATTCTCCAGGGGTTGACCTCAATGGAAGAAGTGTTGAAATATACCTGATGAAAAAAGAACGAAACTTATAAATACAGAAGGGAGCGTCAAATGCCTATATTTATCTACACTGCCATGGACGCAATGGGCAAGGAGCAGAAGGGCAAAAGAGAAGCCGCCAATGAAGAAGAGGTAAGGAGTTTTCTGAAGAATCAGGGGTTGTTCCCCACCTCCATCAAAAACACGGACAAGAGTCAGGACAAGAAAAAATCCAAGACAGCCCAGAAAAGCAGCGGATTCAATATCAATCTGGGCCCCACTGTAATGAAAACCAAAGAGATCACTCTCTTCACCCGTCAGATGGCGATCCTTCTGGATGCGGGTCTGCCGTTGATCCGTTCGTTGAAAACCCTGGCAAGACAGGCGAAAAACCCTATTGTTCGCAAAATCATTGATGAAACAGCCACAGCTGTAGAAGGGGGAGCAACCTTCTCGGAAGCTCTCGCCCAGCACCCGGCATCTTTCGATAAACTCTTTCTGAACATGGTGCGTGCAGGAGAAGCCGCCGGTAAGATCGAACTGATCCTCAACCGTCTTGCCATGTTCATGGAAAAAGCCGCCAAGATCAAAGGTAAGGTCAAATCCGCTATGGTGTACCCGGTGGTGGTTCTCTGTATTGCCGGCGGGATCACATCAGGGTTGATGATCTTCATCGTACCGAAGTTTGCCAAGATCTTTACCGACCTTCTGGAAGGCGCGCCCATGCCTGCCATTACCCAGGTGGTTCTGGGGATATCCGACTTTATGGTAAACAATATTCTTCTCTTTATCGGCGGGATCGTTGCGGTGGTCATTATCATCAAACTTATTCTGAAAGTACCCTTTCTGCGGTTCTATATTGACTGGGCAAAATACAATATGCCGGTATTCGGACTTGTTGTATCCCGTTCCTCCATCTCCCGTTTTGCCCGTACACTGGGAACACTTATGGGATCAGGGGTAGCGGTTCTCAATGCATTGATCATCGTGAAAGAGACCTCAGGAAACGAAGTGGTTTCCAATGCGGTTGTAAAGGTTTATGAAGCTGTTAAGGAAGGGGAACCCATGGCGCCGCCGCTTTCTGCGACAAAGATCTTCCCTGAAATGGTGATCAGTATGATCGAAGTAGGGGAAGAAACCGGTAAACTGCCTGAGATGCTTGAGAAAGTTGCCGATACCTACGACGAAGAAGTGGATAATGCTGTGGCGGCAATGACGAGTATGATCGAACCTTTGATGATCATTTTCCTTGCTGTGATCGTCGGGGGACTGGTTATTGCACTGTTTGCACCTCTTATCACCATTATCGAAAAACTCGGTACCTGAGGAGTGAACCATGGAAAAAAATAAAAAAGCATACGCCATAGTCATGGCAGGCGGTAAAGGGGAACGGTTCTGGCCGCAGAGCCGTCTCTCCAGTCCGAAACAGCTGCTCCGTCTTCTGGGAAATCTTACGCTTATCGAGCAAACCATAGAAAGGCTTTCTCCTGTTTTTTACAAGGAGAACATTCTTGTCCTCACCAATGAGATCTATGTTGAACCCATGCGTAAACTGATTCCCTCACTTCCGGCGGAAAATATCGTAGGGGAGAGTTCCAGAAAGGATACGGCTCCCTGCATTGCAGCTGCCAAAGCCTATGTTTCTGCGATCACTGGGGAAAAAGATCCGATTATCGCCTTTTTTCCGTCGGATCATGTTATCAACAATACGGGAGCATTTGCTGAAGCCGTTTCCGATTCACTGAATATGGCAGATTCTATGGACGGGATCGTTACTCTGGGAATCGTGCCGCATCAGGCTCAAACCGGATTCGGTTATATTGAAACTGCGGAAAGAATTCCTTCCGGCAACAGCAGGACAGTATTCTACAAAGCAGTACAGTTCAAGGAAAAACCGGATCTGGCAACGGCTGAAAAATATTTTGCAGCAAAAAATTTCAGATGGAATTCCGGGATTTTTATGGCAAAATGTTCTGTATGGGAAAAGGAATTTTCCCGTTCTGCACCGGAACTGGCTGCATTTACAGAAAAAGCGGAAAAAATATTACGCTCGGAAGGCTGGAATTCTCCGGCTTTTACAGAACTTTTCCAGTCCCTTACTCCTATTTCCATTGATTATGCTGTGATGGAAAAAGCGGATAACGTGATCACCGCAGAAGGCAACTTCGACTGGGATGATGTGGGTTCCTGGACATCATTGCGCAATCAGCTGGAAGCCGATGAGAATAATAATGTTGTCCGCGGTCTGCATAAAGGCATTGATACAAAAAACTGTATTATTGTCGGGGATTCTGATAAATTGATCACAACGGTAGATGTACAGGATCTTGTCATTGTCAATACAGACGACTCTCTTCTGGTATGCAGTGCAAAATCTGCCCAGAAAATCAAGGAGCTGGTCAATCTGCTGGAAAAAGATCCGCAGTTGAATAAGTTTGTCTGATTTTTCCGGTTGGTATATGATGAAAGAGATCCTTATCGTAAATGGCGGCAATACCCATGTTGAGTGTTGTATTCTGCCTGTTGAACAGCAAGCCGGAAAAGATATATTCCTTCTTGCAGATAAGGAAAAACTTGTCTTTACCTTGAAGGAATTTCCGGAAAAATATGATTTTCTTGCGGAAAACAGAATGGTTGCCGGATCTTCGGTCGTGCCTTCTTTTACGGATTTTCTCCGTTCAAAGGGGGCTTTTCTGATTTCAAGAGAAGGAATTCTTCCCTTCAAAACTGATCATCTGGATATAAGTACTGTGGGAGCAGACCGTATGGCAAATGCAGCGGCGCTGCTGTCCGGATCATTACCGGCTGTATGTATTGATTTCGGTACTGCTATAACCTTTGAAGTTGTGGAGGAAGACGGCAACTTCACGGGTGGAGCCATTCTCCCGGGAAGACAGCTTATGCGGTACGCACTCCATGATCACACAGCCTTGCTTCCTCTGGTACCATTGACCGCTTCTACAGATGCTTTACCGCAGAAGGCTGGAAAAAATACCCGGGAAGCCATGTTGCTCGGAACAGATCTTGCCTGTATCGGGGCTGTAAAAGAGGTTCTGCTTCTTATTATAAAAGATCTGAAGAAAAAGTCTCCCGGTAAAAATATACGGATATGCGGATGCGGCGGCGATTGTGATTATTTTCTTTCCTCACTGCCATTTATTGAAAAAACACCGTTTCTTACACTGGAAGGTATTTACAGATTCTGGCGATCCAATCATAAGTCCCGTTAAGCATAAAACAGGAGGAAGTAATATGATCCGGGTAAAGATCTGTGGTTTGAAGACGGAAAAAGATGTGGAAATTGCGGCGTCCTGCGGTGCGGATGCTGTGGGGTTTCTTGTTGGTCAGCAGCACCCCTCCCCTGATTTCATTCTTCCCTGTACAGCGGAAAGACTGGCAGCACATCTGCCGGTATTTGTCACTCCGGTACTGGTTACACATTATACAGATGTGGATTCCATTCTGGAGCTGCTGGATCTTACCGGAATAACAGTATTGCAGCTGCATGGAGGAAGTACCCCGGAAGAGGTATGCCGTCTGAAAGAGTTTGCAGGAGATGATGTAAAGATCGTTGTTGCAGCACATGTTCATCAGGGAAGCGGAGTAAAAGATCCCCTCGCCTGTTACGAACCTTATGCTGACGCATTTCTTTTTGACAGTTTTGATCCCCGTACAGGCAAAGTGGGCGGAACCGGACTTGTAAATGACTGGAAAGCTGCCGGAAGAAATATTCTTGAAACGAAAAAAAAGGTCATTTTAGCCGGTGGTTTGTGTCCGGACAATGTGGAAGATGCCATATTGAAAGTCCGGCCCTACGGCGTGGATGCCAATTCCAGATTGAAGAATCCGGATGGTTCCCTGAATGAATATCTGGCAAGGGAATTTGTGCGGAAAGCAAAAAGTGTGATTCTTTCACCTGAAAGCTGAACGGTACAGGAATCAGGTACCGCAAATTACTCCAGGATACCTTCCGCCTGGATGTAGCATTTTCTGCCGTCCGGAGAAAGAGCATGTGCATAAAATGTCCGGTCATTACAGATTTCTGAACCGAAGCAAAGGTCTTCCCCCAGATTGCCGGAGCTAACGAAATTGAGCTGGATTTCCTTTACAGAAGCAAAATCATTCCGGCTTTTACAAAGACTGTCCAGAATATTTTTGGCAAAAACAGCATTATTCAGATGCCGGTTCATATCAATATCCCCGTGCCGGACAGTAAAGGAGAGATCGCAGGGAATATCTTTACGTTCGATCTTGCCTGCCTCCCTGTAATAACGGGGCAGTTCCTCATTTACCGGCATTCCGGATGGCAGGAAGGATGCAGCCTTGAGAGGACGGAAAGTTTTTGCATCAATGACCAGCCAGAAGGAGGTACCTTTTACAAGGTTTTCGCCTTTTTCATTGCTTATAAAATATTCCCGGACGGCAAAAAGGGAACTTACTCCGGATGGATAGGTCTTTACAATGATTTTTTCATCACATGCCGGATAACGGCTGATATGTAATTTCATACGGGAAAGCACCCATAAAGTCCCTTTTTCCGTAAGAGCGGAAAGCCCCACATCCAGTAATTCAGCATGGGTTGCGGCAATATCCTGGAGATAATCCAGAAGAACATGGAATTTCAGTTTTCTGTCCGGACCGCATTCATGCGCGCGGATCGTATGTTCTTCCAGGAGAAACGGGGGATATTTTTCTGCCGTTATTTCTGCGTGGGTATTGATATTCATGGTCATATTCCTTTTTTTACAACAAACAACAGGGGAATAATATACATGATTTGCAATAAAAAACAAGAAAGAAAAGATAGAGAAAAAGGAAAATATGTTTTTTTGATCTTTTCGGCTGTTTTTTCTGTGAGTATACTTGAAACATTGCGAAAGAATGATATATTTCCTTTACGAAAAAAGTTTTTTTGTAGAAGCCGTAAAACAAATGATGAAAGGACTGTCGTATGAAAATCGGAACAGCATTGAGACCTTCCGCAACAAAAGTATTGTTTCTCGGAGCAGGTGAACTGGGAAAAGAAGTGGTTATTGAAATGCAGCGTCTGGGAGTGGAAGTCGTTGCAGTTGACCGTTATGCAAATGCACCCGGCATGCAGGTAGCCCACCGGTTTCATACCATCAATATGCTCGATGCCGCTGAATTGCGCAGAGTTGTGGAACTGGAAAAACCGGATTTCATCGTTCCGGAAGTGGAAGCGATCGCCACCCCTGAACTGCTGAAACTGGAAAAAGAAGGTTATACTGTTATTCCCACAGCCAATGCCGCATTCCTTACCATGAACCGTGAAGGCATCCGCCGTCTCGCTGCTGAAGAATTGGGGCTTCCCACATCCCCCTATAAATTTGCAGCGACCCATGATGAATTTCTTGCGGCAGTTAAAGAGATCGGTATTCCCTGTGTGGTGAAACCCATTATGAGTTCTTCCGGTCACGGACAGAGTACCGTAAAATGTGAAGAAGATATTGAAAAAGCATGGCTTCTTTCCCAGGAAGGCGGCAGAGCCGGTGCCGGAAAAGTCATCGTGGAAGGCTTCGTGGATTTCGATTATGAGATCACCCTTCTCACAGTGCGTCATGTCGGCGGGACTTCCTACCTTGAACCCATCGGTCATCATCAGGTAAATGGAGACTACCAGGAATCCTGGCAGCCCCAGGCAATGACTCCTGCCGCAAAAGCCAAAGCCCAGGAGATCGCAGGAAAGATCACCGGCGCCCTCGGCGGAAGAGGGATCTTCGGCGTGGAAATGTTCATCAAGGGCGATGAGGTCATTTTCAGTGAAGTAAGTCCCCGTCCCCACGATACAGGTATGGTAACATTGATCTCTCAGGATCTTTCTGAATTTGCCCTCCATGCCCGTGCCATTCTGGGACTTCCCATTCCCAACATTGCCTTCCACGGACCCAGTGCCTCCAAAGCGATCGTTGTGGACGGAAACTCTGAAGATGTAAAATTTGACGGTTTCAGCGAGATCCTTGCGGAACCGGATACAGCCATGCGTCTTTTCGGCAAAGGGGAATTGAAAGGACACCGCAGACTGGGGGTACTTCTTGCCCGCAGAAATACGGTGGAAGAAGCTCTTGATACCGTTATGAAAATGCGGGAAAAAGTCAAAGTCGAACTGTAAAAAAAACAGTAAAAAACTGCTGTTTTTGCATAGATCCTGTTGAAATTTCTTTCAACGGGATCCTTTGCATTTGAAACCAACCGGAGGCAGGGAGGAAAATATGAATTTCAGAGATATAACAAAGTTTTTCAGAATACGCTCTTCCAGTGCATTTCTTGATCTGACAAACCGGGGGCTGAACCTTATTCCCGGCGAATATATTTCTGAAGCTCTTTCCCTGATCCTCAGGGCGGATGTGTTTCTCAACAAACAGAAAATCACCGATAAGGAACAGGAAGAACTTATCTATATTATTGCCAGGATCGCCCCGGCAGCAGATGCAGAAAAGCTCCTTGATGAGGCAAAGGAAAATTCCCGGACACTGGAGAAAGCTCTTGCCTGTGCGGAAAAACTTTCTGCGGTTCCATTGGAAAACAGAGTAAGTTTTGCTTCCCTGCTTCTGGAATTCGATAAAAGTTATCTGCCTGTAAGGGAGAAGACCAGACAGGAGTTCCAGCGTATTGCAGAAAAACTTTCCATCAGGGAAAAGAAAGTGGAAGAACTGCTGGAAAAGGATGCTAAAAGAAGACAGACGGCCTCAAAAGTTCTCAATTCCGGAGCGGGAGTGGCGGTAGCATTGATCGTACTGCTTCTTTTTCTGCTGGCGGCGACCTTTCTGAGATCTCTGTTTTTCGGGGTATTGCTTGCGTATTTGTTTCTGCCTGTTGAAAAATATTTTGAAACAAAATTTTTCCGTTCACCGGCAGTTGTTTTTCTTTCCCGCTTGATGGAGAAATTATTTCTTCCCTTTACTTTTCTTTCCCGTAAAGTGACAAAGCCCAAAGAAAAGACAAGGGAGGAATATGTCAAGGGGGAAAGAAAAGCTCTCATAATGAAATCCACCTTTGCCACGTTTATCTCTCTTCTTGTATTTCTTTTTCTTGCCCTGATCCTGCTTGCGGCGATCATCATTCCCACGGCGATGAACATAGGAAGAGATCTGAAAGGAGCTATTGGTTCCAGTGAAACCATCACTAAACTGGAACAGCAGATCAATGATTATGTGAAAGAACCGGAAAAAAATTCTTCCGTAAAAGCTCCTGCTTCACCGACCGTGAAAGAACAGGACAAAGCTGTACGGGATAACGGTACAAAGGACTCCCGTACCAAAGGGAAGATAAGGAATCTTGTTCAGAAATTGAGACCGCAGCTGAAGAAATATGCAGCCAAGTATAAGGAAGAGCTTACCAAGTTTGCCTTTGACCAGAGTAAAGGAGTCGTATCCCTGCTCTTTTCCATCATAAAATTTCTGGGACAATTTCTTTTCGATCTTCTTCTTATGCTGTTTTTCTTCCTTTATTTTCTCCAGCAGATGGCGTTTTTCACAAATTCTCTGAAAGGCGGGAAAAAGAAAAAAAGCAGAAAACTTGAATCTGTGGGTTCCTGGGCTGTAAAAGGGATCTTTGAAACGCCCTGGCTTCCTTCGGTGGATGCAGAATCCAAAAATGAAGCGGTAAAGATCATCGACAATATCAGTAATATGTTCCGTTGCTGGGCAAGAGGTTACCTTACCATCATTCTCATTGAATCGGTTTTGTATGTAACACTTTTTTCCATTATTTCCGTTCCCTATGGAGTGGTTCTCGGTTTGATCTCCAGTACAACCGTATTGCTGCCGGTATTGGGACTTGCCGGATGTATTACTTTAAGCTGTACCGTTTGTCTGATTTTCTGTGAAGCCCATCTGGGAGCTACACTCATCGGAGTATTGCTTGTCTATCTTCTTGTGAACGGGATCCTGGAACAGTTGATCCTTTATCCCAATCTGGTAGGAGGATCCATTGGACTGAGTATTCTTGAAACCATTATTGTGGTACTTCTCGGCGGACTTTTTGCAGGGATCCCCGGTATGATCTTTGCGGTTCCCGCTGCGGCGGTCATCAAATATCTGATCCCCAGGATCTATAATATATGGATCAAACCTTCAGAGGGCAAGAAGTCATGAGATTTTACAGGATCCTTTCTCTTGCTGCCATTCTTCTCCTTTCCGGTATTTTTCAAACACTTCCCGGTGCGGAAACGATGAAAGAGCTGAAACGGGAGCTGCGGCAGAAGAGAAGTCTTACAGGTATGGAAAAAAGGATCAGGGAATCTCTGGAGGACAGAAAAGAATATTTGCAAACCGGGATTGAAAAAGGTCTTATTGATGCCAATGAGGAGAAAAGGATCCGCCGTGCCATTGAAAGAGTCCGTATCAGGTTTGAGAAATTGAAAGAGAAGGATAAACTTACCCCAAATGATGAGAAAAACCTGAACAAACAGCTTGCGGGGATCTACCGGTTGACCTGGTTCTGTTCCCGGCAGAAGGGAGTGTTTGTTTTAACAATAAACGGGAAAAAGTTTTTTCTGAAAGATCCCTGGCAGACAAAATATCAGAAAAGTTCTTTAAGTGATAAAGAGATGGAAGAGATCCTGAATACCCTGAACCGCTTCTGGCGTCTGAATAATTTTCTGAAGGGAAGCAATTCCGGAATAACGGCAGAAGAAAAAACAGGAACTCTTGCTCGCGGGGAAAAAGTTCTGCTTGAAAAATATTTTACCTTGCAGGAAGTTGTGATACAGGAAAAGAAGGTGTCCTCTCCTGAAAATAAAATAAGAAAAGAAAAAAAAGAAAAAGTAAAAGAATAAGTTATATGAATACAGAAATTGAACGTTCCTGCGCCAGAACAGTTCTTACGGTCGATCTGGATAAGCTGAAGGAAAATTACACAAATATCAGAAAATTTCTGAAAGGAATGGAAGTTTTTGCCGTGATCAAAGCGGATGCTTACGGTACCGGTGCGGAAAAAGCGGCAGAGGCATTGCAGGAAGCGGGAGTGGATGGTTTTGCTGTAAGCTGTCTTTCGGAAGCAATGGAACTTTTGAAATATTCCAAACCTGTACATATTCTGGGTGCCGTGTTTGATTTTGAACTGGATACAGCGATCGATCATCATATTATTCTTTCCGTTCCCGACTGTAAAACAGCAGAAAGGATCAGCAATGCTGCTGTCCGCCTGAATAAAACGGTGGAATGTCATATCAAACTGGATACCGGAATGGGGCGTTTCGGCATGACAGAGGAAGAGGCTCTGGAAATGATCCCGGAAATCGTAAAATATCCCAATATAGACTGTGCCGGGATCTTTTCCCACCTTCCGGCAGCAGGTGATGGGGACGGGGAAGAGGCGATCCTCAATTTGCAGCAGAAGGAACGTTTTCTCCATATTCTTGAAGAAATGGGGAAAAAGAATATATTTTTCAGGCATGTTCATTTTTCCAATTCTCCCGGCATGAATAACTGTTCCTTTGTACGTACACCTCCTTTTACAAGAGCAAGGATCGGACTTTGTCTGCATGGCTTTTATGATGACGGGGCGCGTGCAGTCCCTTTGCAGGAAACGATCAAATTGAGTTCCCGTCTTGCCTCTGTGAGAGTGATGAAAAAAGGAAATACTCTCGGCTACAGCCGGACACATACCTTGCAGGAAGATACTCTTGTCGGTCTTGTTGCCGCAGGTTATGCTGACGGCGTACCTCTTGCACTTTCCAACAAAGGAAGTGTTCTTTTCCGGGGGAAACGCTGTCCGGTCCTCGGCAGGATCGCCATGGATTATACAGCTGTCTCCTTACAGCAATTTGCCGGGGAGAAAGAAAATATTTCCATAGGGGAAGAAGTCATTCTGCTGGGAAAAGACGGTAAAGAGGAAGTATCGGTTTATGAGTGGGCGGAATTGAAACAAACCCATCCGTATGAAATACTCTGTTCCATTACGAAAAGGGCAGAACGAAAATATATCCGTAAAAAAGAAGGAGAATAAATCATGATGAAAAAGACTGCGGAAATTTCTTATGTATTGCTTGCCGTCATCGCGGCGGTCCTGACACTTACAGCATGTACCAGTATTGAATTTATTCCGGCGGAAAAACTTCCTCCTCTTCCGGAGGATACCCGTATGGGAGTCTTTTACGATCCGGCAAAACTGCCTATGCCTGTGGGGCAGCTGAAGAAAGCCGGATCTCTTGTTGCGGTAAGTTCCTCTTCCGGCAATACGATCAATGATTTGAGGAACAAAATCATTGAAGAAGCAAGGGAACACGGAGCAAATATCGTTCTTTTCACCTCCGTGGAATATACCCAGGCAGGCGATGCCAGAAGCGATCAGATCCGTAATGTTGCCGCCCCCGGCTGGGACAGAGTGGATAATACACAAAGCAATGTCAGACAGGAATGGAATACCTTCCTGTTTTCGGATGCAAAGGAAAATTACCAGACCATTTACAAAGTAACGATGAAGGCGGATCTTTATTATGCTCCGCAGGATGTATTGAAACCCAGAAATGTCCCTGTAAGAAGAAAGCCCGTTCTTCCGGAAACAGATGACAGAGAATTGCGGTTCAAGATCCGGACAACAGATGAAAAGACTCCGGAAGAGTGATCAACGATTTGAAAGAACATAAAAATAAAAAGGAAAAGGAAAATGATTTTTCAAGACAGAAAAGAACTCCCCCTGTGGGAAGGAGCCGCCCCTTTTGCTCATGGCAATGAAGAAGGTAAAGACATTCCCACCATTACTCTTTATACCCCTCCCCAGTGGAAAAGATATGATAAAGCTGTTGTCATCTTTCCCGGAGGAGGTTATACCCATCTTGCCCAGCATGAAGGGAAAGGGTATGCAGAATATCTTGCCGCAAACGGGATCTGGGCTTTTGTTGTCAATTACCGTTTGGGCAGTAATAAATATGCACATCCTGCCGAACTCAATGATGCGGCAAGAGGGGTGAGAATGGTGCGTCTGGCGGCAAAGGAACTGGGCTTTTCCCCTGATAAAGTAGGGGTGATGGGTTCCTCCGCAGGCGGACATCTTGCGGCACATATTTCCGCATGTTATGACTCTGAAGAGATCGTATATGGCAATGATGAAACAGAAAAAGTCTCATCCCGTCCTGATTTTTCCATTCTCTGTTATCCTGTGGTCTCCGGAGTAAGCGAAAAAAGGCACAAAGGAAGTTTCATCAATCTTCTCTGTAAAGAAGATCCTTCTGAAGAAGAACGCGCCAGAGTTTCCCCGGAATTGTACATCAATAAAAATACCCCCAAAGCCTTTTTGTGGCATACCTTCATGGATAAGGCCGTTCCTATGGAAAACTCCCTTTTGTATGCGGAAAAACTCCGGGAAAATGATATTCCCTTTGAACTGCATATTTACGACAAAGGCGGTCACGGTATGGGGCTGAACAATGGACACCCCTGGGGGGAAGCGTGTATTTTCTGGCTCTCCATGATCTGATACAACCCACAAAGAAAGAAAGTATTTTTATGACAGAAAACGTACAGAAATCCCGCCTTTCCTTTTACGGCAAGACCTTTCTCAATGCCCTCTATTCCGGTCTTTTCATCGGAATAGCCGGAACAGTATTTCTTGCCACCCCCAATAAAATTGCGGGAGCCATCTTCTTCGCCTTTGCCCTTCTTTCCATCATCTGTTATGGATTCAAACTTTTTACCGGTGCTGTGGGGTATCTTGCAGTACAGGAAAAGAAAGAATTTTTCCCTTATCTAATTTCCCTTGTTATCATCTGGCTGGGAAATCTGGGAGGATGTTTCTTTGTAGGATGTATGATCCGTGCCAGCAGGGTATTTCCGCTTTTTGAAAAAAGAGTGGAATCTTTGTGTGCAGATAAAATGGCAGATTCCTTCACAAGTCTGCTCATCCTTGCTTTTTTCTGCGGAATACTCATGTATGTAGGCGTGGAAACCTTCCGCAAGGAAAAATTACCCGGATTCGTACGTGGGATCATGGTCTTTCTGTGTGTCATCGTCTTTATTTTAAGCGGCTTTGAACACAGTATTGCAGGGATGTATTACTTTGCCGTTGCGGGGGAATGGAATCTTGCCGCATTGAAAGCTGTAGGGATCATGACCCTTGGCAATGCCATAGGCGGGATGCTTATTCCTTTCGGAGACAAGTTCCGTCAGTATTGAGTTCTTATTCAAGGGGCAATTCAATAACAAAAGTTGCCCCGCCTCCGGGAGTATCTTCAACATGGATCAAGCCGCCATGAGCGTGGATTATGGCAGCAACAAGAGCCAGCCCCAATCCGTTACCGGAAGTGGAACGGCTGGAGTCCATACGGAAAAAACGTTTGAAGACTTTTTCCTTGCAGTCATCCGGTATTCCCGGACCGGTATCGGCAACATATATTTTTACTTTATTTTCCTTTTCCTCAGTTACGGAAAGGGTGAGAAAATTTCCTTCCGTCATAAATTTTGCTGCATTATCCAGTAAATTACTGAATACCCGCTGCATTTTGAGAGCATCCGCCCGGATCAGAATATCCTTCTCCGGCAGGATGATTTTCCATGTCTGCCCCAGTTCTTCGGCAGTCATTTTATAAATATCAAAGAGTTTTTCCAGAAGAGTATTCAAAGAAAACTGCGTCTTCTGAGGTTTACGCAATCCGGCTTCCGACCGGGAGATCTCCAGCATATCGCCGATAATGGAGATCATATTGTCACACTCTTCCGCAATACTGCCGAAGGCATCCCGGCAGGAATTGGAAGAACATTTCATCACGGCAAGTTCGGCAGTTCCACGGATACGGGTCAGCGGGGTACGCAGATCATGGGCAATATCATCTGTAACAGTCCTCAGTTCCGTTACCAGTGATTCATTATTTGCACTCATCTTATTGAAAACAGCCACAAGATCCCTCACCTCTTCTCCGGTGAACCTTTCTTCATTTTTGATTCTGTGTGCAAGATCCCCGGCAGAGATCTTTACAGCGGCACTGCGGATATCTTTCAATCCCCTCGTCACATAGGCGGCAACAAGCCAACCTGAAAAGATCCATGCAGGCAGCAAACCTAAAAAAATCAGACAGCAGGTACTGAAAAGTTGTTTTTTCCGTTCTACAGCAGGATAAAGGGAATAGGCACAATCCAGTGTTTTGCCGTTATAGAGCTGCCGGCTCTGTACCATATAAAAGTTTCCCCCTTCTTTAAATACTTTCAACGCCATGGGGGAACCCGCCCCGGCAAGAGTTCCGCCTTTTTCATTGGCAAGACGGAAAAAGATCCCTTTACGGGTATAATCCAGATAACCGGGAAAACTTTTCTGCAATTCGGTAATATTGCGATCCGGATTCAACTGCCGGGAGGATATCAGTCTTCCGCCGGCACTTACGGCAACAAGAAAATACTTTCTGTGGGATGCCCCGACAATGGAATAGATCCGTTCTTGCCGGGTTTTGGAAATAAAGAAAAAGATGGGCTGGAAGTCTTTATGCAGGGATCCGGCTTTCCGGACAAGACTTTCCGGCATCACATCCCAACTGATCCTTGCTCCGAGCCGTTCCGCTTTCTGTCCGGTAAGGTACACACATAAAATATTATCTATTGCTGAGGATAATTCCATTTCTGCAGCAGCACGGGAGTATCCGGAATAAAAGTAAAGCAGTGCAAAAAAACTCAGCACAGAAAAAAGCAGAAATAAAGTAACGGCAAGCAATGCCGACCGGAAACGCAAAGAATTGAAAAAGGAAAATTTTTTATTCCAGGACATAACCGAATCCCCGGAGGGTCTGGATGAGTTTGCGTTCAAATGGTTTATCGATCTTTTCCCGCAGTCTGCACATTCTTGTTTCCACAATATTTGTCCGGGGATCAAAATTATACTCCCAGACATGTTCAATAATCATTGTACGGGAAACAACTTTTCCCGCATTGCGCAAAAGATATTCCAGAAGCATGAATTCCTGGGGCTGAAGTTCGATTTTTTCTTTGCCTCTTGTCACTTTTCTTGCAAGCAGATCCATGGTCAGGTCTGCATAGGAAAGGACGGTGAGATCCTGGGAGGAACTCTTTCTGCGCAGAATGGCACTGATCCTTGCAAGAAGCTCTGTAAGGGAAAAAGGTTTTGCCATATAGTCATCCCCGCCCAGTTCCAGCCCTTTCACCTTGTCATCCACATTATCTCTTGCACTTAAAATAATGACAGGAACATTGTTTCTTGCATTCCGCAAGGCTTTCAAAACAGCGAACCCATCCATTTCCGGCAGCATAATATCCAGAACGGCAAGGTCGAAATCCTCATTTTTCAAATGCTGCAAACCTTCTTTCCCGTTAGAAAAATGGGCTGTCACATATCCGTTTTCCTTCAAACCTTTTATGATAAAAGCGGCACTTTTGGCATCATCTTCCACAACGGCTATTTTCATCGTTTCCTCCGGGAGTTTTCTGAAAGTAATTTTTTCTCTTTTAATTTACCACGGAATGAAGTTTTTTTCAATCTGAAAAAATATATTTTATACCATGTTGCAAAATTGTAACACAGCTATCCCATAATTTTGTAAAAATGGCATATTTTTACAAAATTATGTGCGTAAAGAAATCTGCTTTTAAAAAAGTGATTTTGTCAGATTTTTTCAAAAATACTTCTTTATCCTGT
>JAZKZE010000043.1:0-53609 GCA_045612485.1 Victivallales bacterium
ATCCCGCAGATGTCTTTGCCGGAAAAGTCTGCTGGACAGGGGACGGCAGAAGTGTGAACAGTGCCAACAATGAAGGACTGGATATCAACGGTCTGGATGTCGCCGCCGCCAAAGCTAAAATGATCGCATGGCTGAAAGAACGCTCCTGCGGGGAAGGAACCATCAATTACAAACTGCGTGACTGGCTCTTCAGCCGTCAGCGTTACTGGGGTGAACCTTTCCCTGTGATCCACATGGAAGACGGTTCCATCCGTCTTGCTGAAGATAAAGATCTTCCTGTACTTCTGCCTGAACTGGATAACTACAAGCCCTCCGGAAGCGGGGAATCCCCCCTTGCCAATGCCGGTGCATGGCTGGAATATATCGATCCTGTCAGCGGGATGAAAGGTAGAAGAGAAACCAACACCATGCCCCAGTGGGCTGGTTCCTGCTGGTATTATCTCCGTTATATCGACCCCAAAAATGAAAAAGAATTCATTGATCCTGAAAAGGCAAAATACTGGCTGCCTGTTGACCTGTATGTTGGAGGGGCGGAACATGCGGTTCTGCATCTTCTTTATGCAAGATTCTGGCACAAAGTCCTCTTTGATCTGGGGCTTGTTCCCACCAAAGAACCTTTCCAGAGATTGGTCAATCAGGGAATGATCCTTGGTATCTCCTACAAAAATGAACGCGGGGTCATCATCCCCAATAATCAGGTGGAAGATAAACCCGACGTGGGACCCGTGGATAAGGAAACCGGTGATAAACTTACCGCTTTCCCTGCTAAAATGTCCAAATCTCTGCGTAACGTGGTGAACCCTGACGATGTCGTCCGGGAATACGGGGCAGACAGTATGCGTCTTTATGAAATGTTCATGGGACCCCTTCAGGCGGTGAAACCCTGGAGTACCTTCGGTGTGGAAGGAGTTTACCGTTTCCTGAAACGGGTATGGCGTATGATCGGGGAAACCCCCATTTGCGGGGATGCTCTCACCAAAGAACAGAACAAGATCCTTCATCAGACCATTAAGAAGGTCACGGAAGATACCGATACATTGAACTTCAATACTGCCATCAGTCAGATGATGATCTTTGTAAACGAATTTTCCAAACTGGAAAAGATGCCCCGTATTGCCGCGGAAGCCTTTGTTAAACTTCTGGCTCCCTATGCTCCCCACCTCTGTGAAGAGTTGTGGGAGATCCTGGGCAATGCCGCTCCCGTTTCTCTGGTGGAATGGCCTTCTTACGATGAAAGCTGCCTTGTGGAAAATGAGGTGGAGATCCTTGTTCAGATCAATGGCAAACCCCGTGCAAGAATGATGATGCCTGCCGATGCTGCTCCTGCTGCTATGGAGGCTCTTGCAAAGGAAAATGAGGAAGTGAAGAAAAATATTGCCGGTAAACAGATCATTAAAGTGGTTGCGGTTCCCAAAAGGATCGTGAACTTTGTTGTGAAATAATCTTCCGTTCACTCAATCTGACAATACGGATCTCTTTTCCCGCTGGAAATGAGATCCGTATTTTTTTTCTTTTTTGCCTTGAAAAAAAGAGTACGGGGCAATATATTCAATAAGAAACTTTACAATTTACAAAGGAGAAAAACATGAGTGTAAGAAAAGAGATCGCTTTCCAGGATTTCAATACAAAAATATTTGAACTGTGGGCAAAGAACTGGCTGCTGCTTTCCGCAGGGGATTTTTCTGCCGGAAAATACAATATGATGACTGTAGGCTGGGGGTCTTTCGGAGTATTGTGGAGAAAACCTTTTGCCATGGCTCTTGTCCGTCCCCAGAGATATACTCTTCCTTTTATGAATGAATTCGATTCCTTTACTTTGTGTGCATTTCCGGAAGAGTACCGTTCCGCTTTGAATTTCTGCGGCTCCAAATCCGGGAAAGATTATCCCGACAAGGGGAAAGCTGCCGGATTGACTGCCATTGCCTCCGGTATGGTGAAAGCTCCCGGCTATGAGGAAGCGGAACTTATCATCGAATGTAAGAAAACCTATATGTCCGTCATGGAGGAAAAGAGTTTCATTGATCCTGCCACCGCAAAGGAATTTTATCCCGACGGGGACTGGCATCACATCTATTTCGGTGAGATCCTCCGTATTGAAGGAACAGATAAATATCTTGCAAAATGAATACTCTTCTTGAAAAGATCCGTTCCGGGGCGGAGGTGGGGAAAGAGGAACTTGAAACGCTTCTTTCCCTGGAGTCGGAACAGGATCTCAAAGATCTTTATGAAACCGCCTACAGGATCAAATGCCGTCATATCGGAAAAAGAGTAAGTTTCCGCGGTCTTATCGAATACAGCAATATCTGTTCAAAAAATTGTTACTATTGCGGTATCCGTAAAGGCAATACGTATGCTGAACGGTATAAAATGAGTCCTGAACAGGTCTATAGTGCCGCCCGTTTTGCCTGGAAGGCTTCCTATGGATCAGTTGTACTGCAAAGCGGGGAGAGAAGCGATAAAGCATTCGTTGAGGAAATAGAAACCCTTGTACGGGGGATAAAAGAACTTTCCAACGGGGAACTGGGGATCACTCTTTCCTGCGGGGAGCAGACGGAAGAAACCTATGCAAGATGGAAGGAAGCCGGAGCCCACCGCTATCTTCTGCGGATCGAGGCAAGCGATCCGGAATTTTATACAAAACTGCATCCCGCCGATCACGACTACCATAAGCGTCTGGAGTGTCTGAAAACTCTGAAGTCCCTGGGGTATCAGAATGGTTCGGGAGTGATGTTCGGTCTTCCCGGGCAGACTCTTGAACACATGGTGAAAGATCTCCTCTTTTTCAAAGACATGGATCTGGATATGATCGGTATGGGTCCTTATGTAGTACATACGGAAACCCCTCTTGCCGCTTCATTTCCGGACTTTGCCCTCCATAAAGGGGAGCTTTTGACCCTTTCCCTGAAAATGATCGCCTGTGCAAGGATCTTCCTCAAAGACGTGAATATTGCCTCCACAACAGCATTGCAGAGTCTGCACCCAGCCGGACGGGAAATGGGACTTCTTGCCGGGGCAAATGTGATCATGCCCAACTGCACCCCGCCCTGCTGTAAGGAGGCGTACGATCTTTACGAGGGAAAGACCGGTTCGGAAAAAACTCCGGAAGAGACCATGGAAGAGTTGAAAAAAACGGTGGAAAATATCGGAGAAGAGGTTATCTGCAATGCCTGGGGCGATTCCCCCCATTATGCTGCAAAACAGAGAACATGATACATCACAAAAGAGTCACTTTTGCAGGAAAAGTCTGATTTGCGGGAGACGTTTTTCCGCAACACTTTTTCCTGCATCGTATGTTGCCTGTAAAAGAGCCGGATCGTGACAGAGCCTGTCCACCGGAAGCGGTTTTTCCGGCTGGATCAGAAGGACTGAACCATTGGCGGCTTGTTGATGGATATAGTTAAGAGCCGCATTATAGGCGAGATGCCTTGACGCAAGTTTCTGTATGAGAGCAGGATATTTCCGCAGAAAATATCTGATAAGGAACATGCCTTTCTGGGGCTTTTTCCGGTAGGAAGATTCCTGGGTGAGTACCACAATATTTTTTTTATAACCTTTGGATTCAAAAAATTTCAGGGGGATGGCGTCGCTTATTGCTCCGTCAAGATAACTTTTTCCGTCAATATTTACTGGGCGGGAGACCAGAGGCATGGAAGCGGATGCCCGCATCCAGTCATAACATTTTTCATCTGCAATATTGCATTGTTTATATACAGCTTCCCCGTTTTGTATATCGGTACAGACCATGTAAAAATCCATGGGGGAGGAGTTGAAGGAGTCTTTATCAAAAATATCCAGTTCCTCCGGAAGTTGTCTGTAACAGAAATCCGCCCCGAAAAGATCGCCTGTAAGAAGAAGGGAACGAAAGGAACAGTAACGGGGATCTTTGCAAAATCTTTTATTGTACCGCAGAACTCTGCCTTTCTGTCTGCTTTTCAGATTGCAGCCGAAAGCAGCTCCTGCGGAAACACCGATAAGACCGTCGGGGTAAAGAGAGTGTTCCATAAGGGTATCCAGTACGCCTGCGGTAAAAAGCCCCCGCATGGCCCCCCCTTCAAGAACAAGACCTCTTTTCCCCTCTTCCTTCATGGAATTTCCTTAAAAGAGTTTTGCATAGATATTGTGCGCCCACAATGCAAGGATGACAAGAGGCAGGATCCATTTAACATATACTCTCATAAAGGCGGGGAACTTCATCCCTTTACCGGTATTGGCTTCCTCCAGAAACGCTTTTTCGCCCCAACCGTATTTTGAGGTGCAGAAAAGAATAATGAACAGGGAGCCCAACGGCAGAAGATTGTCGCTTACAATAAAATCTTCCAGATCCAGTACATTTGTCCCTTTGCCGAGAGGCTGGAATTTTTTCCAGATATTGAAGCCGAAGACACAGGGCAGGGAGGCAAGGGAAAGAACAATGGTAAAGATGAGAGAGGATTTTACCCGGGAAAGGGAGAAATTACGCATGATATAGGCAATCAGGTTTTCTCCTACGGCAATCAGAGTGGAAAGGGCGGCAACACTCATAAAGAGGAAGAAGGCTGTTCCCAGAAATCTCCCTGCGGGCATCTGACGGAATACTTCTGTAAGAGTAATAAAAATAAGGGAGGGACCCTGACCGGCTTCCACATTGAAAGCAAAACATGCGGGAAAAACAATAAGACCGGACGCGATGGCAGCGGCAAGGTCAAGGAGGATGATAAGGACGCCTTCTCCCGGCAGGGATCGCTCTTTATCAATGTAGCTTCCGCAAATGGCAATACTTCCCACTCCCAGACTCAAAGTGAAAAATGCCTGCATCATAGCGGCATGGACAGCAGGCCATATTCCTGTATTCTGCACTTTGCTCCAGTCGGGGGCAAGGAAGAATTTGACCCCCTCCCATGCTCCGTCAAAACGCATGACCATGATAATCAGCACGATTTGCAGAAGAAACATTCCGCCCAGCATGATCTTCATGGCTTTTTCCACGCCCTTTTTCACCCCCAGCATACATACGGCGGCAGTAAAAGCGATCCCCAGAATGGTGAAGAAGGTCATTTCACCGGTACTTTCAAGAAATTCGGCAAAGTACAGTCCACTTTTGTTTGTCGGATCCATAAAGAGGGGTTCACCGGAAAGATACTTCCATGCGTAGGCAAGCATCCAGCCTGTAACAACAGAATAGAACATGAGAAGCACCAGATTTCCCACAAAGGAGATATTGGCAGGTATATGCCATTTATGACCTTCTTTTTCCAGTTTCTTCACTGCCCCTGGAAGATCGCTCTGTCCGGCACGGCCTACGGAAAGTTCCGCAACCATGATGGGAAAACCAAGTATGGCAAGAAAGACAAGATAGAAAAGTACAAAGATGGCACCTCCGTAATTGCCTGCAATATAAGGAAATCTCCATACATTTCCCAATCCGATGGCACAGCCTGCTGTCATCAGCAGAAAGCCCAGTCTTGTTCCCAGTTGTTCTCTTGCCATAAAATGTCCTTTCTGTTTAAAAAAAATTCGCCTATTAATATAATTCTCCGGATAAATTTTACAAATCCCGCATAAAATAAACTTGAAAATAGATAGAAAAAAAGTATATTTCTCTGTATGAAACAGATTTTCTGAAACGGGAGAAAAATAATCATGGTCACAGATTTCAAAGGCGGGGCTGTCTGTTTTACATTCGATGATTCCAGATATACGGACTGGCTGGCTCAGAGGGATTTATTTAAAAAATACAATGCTCATGCCACTTTCTTTTATTCCGGGGAATTGACCGATTCTCATGTGGATTCCATGCGTCTTTTGCAGGCGGATGGTCATACGGTGGGGTTGCACTCCATTTATCATTTGAATTGTGATATGACGGATGAAGAAGGTTTGGAAGAATATATCCGAAAGGGGGTTCTGCCCCAGCTGGAGATCTGCCGCAGAGAAGGGATAAAAACAGAGTGTTTCGCCTATCCCAACAATATCCATACGGCGGAAAGCGATAAGGCTCTGGGAAAATATTTCCGTCATTTCCGTGCCTCCGTTTCCCCCCGGCCTGAACCTGTTAAAGGGTATTGGATCGCGGATTTTCCCCAGTGTTTTCATACTTATGAAGAGGTTGCTGCAACACCCGCCCTTGCAGGACCCGGTATCGGGGAATATTATCTTACGAAACTGGAAAATCTGGATGCGGCATTGGAGAAAGCGGCGGCAGAGGATCTGCTTATCATCTTTTTCTCCCACGGGATCTATGAAAATGCCCCCGGTATCCACATGCCCACGGCAACGTTGAAACATTGTCTGGAAAAGATCTCTTCTTTGAATATGAAGTGTATCGGGTATGATGAACTTCCCTGAATAGAGATAAATGGAGAAGAATATGGGGAAAAGTATAAATGAAAAGATCCTTGAGGAAGATCCCTCCTTTCTGGCACATCTGGATGCTTTGCGTTCGGTATTGTTACGCATTGCGGCAGTTTATTTTCTATTGTGTCTGCCCTGCTGGTTTCTGGCTCCTCACGTTCTGAAGCATCTTCTTGATTATGCAGCACCGGAAGGATTCAAACTGCACTATTTCACCTTGATGGAACCTTTTTTCGTCCAGTTGAAACTTACTCTCCTTCTTGCTCTTTTTTTCGCACTTCCCTATATGGTTTACAAAATCTGGCAGTTTATCGCCCCCGCCCTTCATGCCGACGAAAAGAAAAAGGTCATTCTTCCGGTCTGTTCCGTTTTCTTTCTTGCATTGCTGGGGACAGCTGTGGCACTGTTTTTCATCATACCGGCAATGGTACGCTTTTCCCTCTCTTTTGCCGGGGATTCTTTGCAGGCTGTTCTGGGGATCGGGGATTTTATCAATCTTCTTCTTGCTGTGATTCTTGCTTCCATGGCTCTTTTCCAGTTCCCTGTGGTATTGTATATCCTTCTTTCCATAGGAATTCTGAATCTTTCCACCATACGGAAAAAAAGATCCCATGCGGTGGTGGCGATCTTTATTCTTGCAGCAATTTTTTCTCCGCCGGATGTGGCAAGTCAACTGCTTCTTGCCATTCCCGCATGGGGGCTTTTTGAAATAAGTATATTGCTTTTTGCCCGGAAGTTCAAAGAAAAAGAGGATACTGAAGAGGAAATATAAGATGAAGATAGAAGTCCTTATTGATAATCAGGTACAGGAAGGTTTTGCGCCGGAACATGGATTATCTTTGCTTTTTCATTTTGA
This sequence comes from Victivallales bacterium, assembly GCA_045612485.1. Lineage (GTDB taxonomy): Bacteria > Verrucomicrobiota > Lentisphaeria > Victivallales > UBA1829 > RGIG5327. The sequence goes on from JAZKZE010000043.1 coordinate 7,187, forward strand.
AAAGGAAAAGGTCCTTTTTGATACCGGTGCGGGAGGTGTATTTGCGGAAAATTTTGCCAAAGCAGGCGTTTGTATGGAAGATATCTCCTCCCTTGTTTTAAGCCACGGTCATTACGATCATACCGGGGGGGCTGCCTCCCTTTTTGCCTCCGCCTTTACCGGAAATATTTTTTATGGTAAAGGAATGGAAAAAACAAGATACAGTATTCATCCTGACCGCCCGGTAAAAGAACTGACCATTCCGGAAAGATCTCTTGCTGCATGGAAGAAACTTCCTTCAGAAAGGAAGAAAGAAATTACAGATTTTACCCGGATAAATGAGAATTTTTTCCTTACAGGAAAGATTCCCCATGTCACCTTTGAGGACAGAGGGGGACCCTTTTTTCTGGATAAAGAGGGAAAAAGGAAAGATGAGATAACTGATGAGATCTCTTTACTGACCTCCGCAGGGGTACTGGTTCCGGGCTGTTGTCATGCCGGGATCATCAATACATTGCTTCATTGCAGAAAAAATGCCCCCCATATTCCTGTACGGTATATTATGGGAGGCTTGCATCTCTTGTATGCAGATGAGGAAAAACTTTCAAAAACCGCAGAGATCCTCAACAGTGTAACGAGTCTGGAAAAAATCATTTTACTGCACTGTACCGGGGAAAATGCTGTGCAGTATCTGAAAGAGCATCTTTTCTGTGAAGTCGTCACCGGAAAAGCCGGGGATACTTTTATTTTCTGATTTTTACAGATTCCCTATGGTTTCCATACTGCTGTCCACTTTGCCTGAATTGAAGAAGGTATTTTTTATACTTTCTTCACTGGCATCTGGATAAGATTCCTTACAGGGGACAGTTTTTTTTCCCAACGTGACCACATGAGAATCCAGAAATGCTCCTGAAGCATTTTTATTGTGCCGGAAAAAGACGGCGCGGTTCTTTTTGTAATCACTTCCGGTAAGATGTTTTTCTGTTCCATTGTATTCATATCCATAATAACACAGATGTCCTGTATTTTCCACAAGCATGGCACTTTTTGCCGGATTTTTGAAAGTAATGATCTTTATCCCTCTGCCGTTATTGGTTGCAATAAGGTAATTTAAGCCGTAAGTTGTGGTAATATCTTCTGTGCCATCCTGCATGGGGCAGAAAAGGACTTTCACAGGATTGGCGGAGGCATCTTTCTTTTTGAGGTAATCTGCCACGATGTTATTGAGCCAGTTTTTCTGGGAAATTGTACCGCCCTGACCGTCACCGGCATTGTTGCCGCCAAGATTGTCTAGACAGGGGAGAAAATCAAAATAGTCCAGAGAGTAATAAATATAAACGGTGGAAAGCTGTTTCATATTGGAGACACAGGAGATCCCCTGCGCCTTTTTCCTTGCAAAATTCAATGCGGGAAGAAGCATCCCTGCAAGGATGGCAATAATAGCAATCACAACCAATAGTTCAATCAGCGTGAACGCAGATTGAGTGAAGATGTGAAGATGTGAAGAGCTTGACTGCGTCAAGCGTGAAGTGCGCCCTGACGGGCGTAAGGATGTGTATTTTTTATAGATTTTTTTGAGATAATACAACGGGAAAACACATACTTGACAAGTTTTGTTTACAAGAAGTGCAATAAGCGTAAAAGGCTGTTTACGGAAAGGGGCTTTTGCGTGAAAAACTGTTTTCATATTTCTCCATATATCAGTTTTTTTTCTTCCCTGCGGGGAAAATGTATATCTTCCTGATATACGGAAATATAATTATAAAAAAAGTATGGTTTCCCGGGAAAAAGATACTTCTGTATCCTTACGGAAAATTCATTTTTCCGTACCCGTTGAGTCGATTAATATACTCTGTAAAAAACAGAAATCAAGTTGGAAGAGTTATTTTTTTCAGCTCATCCATTGCCATATTCACCAGTTTGCCAATGGCGTAATCGGTGACTCCGGCAACAATATTATCACAGGTGTTGAAGGGGAGGAGAATACGTTTTGCACCGGCTTGTGCTACAGCAAGAGCCATTGCCGGAGTGATCTCGCCGAAAAGGGAATCGGCAATGACGATCCCCAATGGCCCAATGATCACATCGGCTTTCCGGCAGCAGACCTTTATGGCATTTTCCCCGGTCGCTGTATGATCGGCACCGGCTTTGAGCATGACAGAGGAGGCAATACTGTTTGTGCCGGCGGCGATCACAGTAAAGGTGGGAAAAAGTTCTTTGATACGGGCGACAAGCAGTTTACCTGCTCCGCCGCCCTGACCGTCAATGACAAGGATATTCATTATTCTGCGGAAGCATCCAGAGCGGTTCTTTCTGTTCCGGAAACGATACCGCGGGAGGATTCCCTGATGAAGTTGACAAAATGCTGTACTTCAGGAAGCATTTCTGTACTCTGGATCTCTTCCAGAGCGTTTTTGCCGTTAAGCCCCTTGAAGAAGTATGTTTTTACCGCATTGCGAAGTGCCAGACGGGGAGCGCTTGCCATACCGATACGGCGCAGACCGATGGTGTTGACCCCGGCAACTCTTCCTTCATGGTCGGTAAGGCAGAATGGGGGGACGTCCTGCAACACGGTTGCCCCCGCCGCAATCATGGCAACAGAACCGATACGGCAGAACTGGTGGACACGGATATCTGCACTCAAAACCGCCCCTCTTGCGATCTGAACGTGACCGGCAAGAACGGTATTGTTGGCGATGGTCACCTGATCGGCGATCACGGTATCATGACCCACATGGACAAAACTCATGAGAAGAACGTGGCTTCCGATCACCGTTTTCTGGAATTCAAAAGGAGGTCTGTGGATGGTCACATATTCTCTCAAAACAGTATCGGAACCGATTTCCGTGTAGGATTCGATACCTTTGTAGAAACGGTGATCCTGGGGTTCTGCACCGATGAACGCACCCAGATAGATACGGCAGCGGGGACCGATGGTGGTATATTGAGCGATCTTTACATGGGCATCAATATAACAATCGTCACCGATCTTTACATCACTTTCAATAATGGCATAAGGACCGATCTCCACATTATTACCGATCTCTGCATCGGGTGAAACAACAGCTGTAGGATGAATTGCCATGATATTCCTTTCGTTGATTTTTCAAATCATGTTCCCAATTAATCTACCATAAAATAAGTGTGTGTCAACTTGATTTTCCTTATATATCGTGTTTTTTTTCAAAAAAAGCCCAAATGCCCTTCTTGCCGTTTGCATTTCACGCAGTAATGGTGTACTTTATTTTAAAAGTACACTGCATTTTGCAGAAAAAGCTGTTTTTAAGAATCCGGAGGAGTATTGGATATGACAAGATCTGTTGCTGATGAGATCATCCGTTTGAAAAAAGAACACAATTTTTATATTCTTGCCCATAATTATACTCTGCCTGAGGTGCAGGATATTGCTGACTTTACCGGGGACAGTCTGGAACTTTCCATCAAAGCAAAAGAGGCAAAGGCGGAAAAAATCATTTTCTGCGGTGTATCCTTTATGGCGGAAACAGCCAAGATCCTTTCCCCGGATTCAAAAGTATTCCATCCTGTCCCCTCTGCCGGATGTGCCATGGCAGATATGGCACTTGCTGAAAAGGTGGCGGAATACAGAAGAAATCATCCCGGCACCGTTATTGTTGCTTATGTGAACACCACCGGAGCCGTCAAGGCGGAAGTGGATATATGCTGTACTTCCGCCAATGCAGAAAAGATCGTTGCCTCCATTCCCGCAGACAGAAACATTCTTTTCCTCCCCGACCGCAATCTGGGGAAAAATGTGATGAATGCTCTCGGAAGAAAAATGGAATTGTGGCCCGGCTACTGTCCTGTTCACAATAATATTGATGTGAAAATGCTGGAAGAGGCAAGACGCCTTCATCCCGGTGCCGCCATTATGGTACACCCGGAGTGCGGCGATGAGGTCGTAAAGAGTGCGGAATATGCCATGAGTACCGGGGCAATGCTGCGTTTCCTCCCCAATGCAAAGGAAAAAGAGTTTATTGTGGGAACGGAAGAAGGTATATTGCACCGGATGAGAAAAGAACATCCGGATAAAGTATTTTATCCTCTTCTCCCCCAGATCATCTGCCCGGATATGAAAAGAATCACACTGGAGGATGTTCTCAGGAGTCTGAAGGAGGAAGTTTATGAAGTAAAACTTCCTGTGGAGATTATGGACAGGGCAAGAAAAGCCATTGAAAATATGCTTGCCGTAAAATAAATAAAATCAGGAGAACTCTATGACAAAAAAAGATAATACCGTGGACATCTCCAGTATCGACAAAAATTTTGTTGTGCCTGGGGTGGGGGAATATGATTTGACCTTTACTGATGCAAGAAATAGCAAAATCATAGCTCTTGAAGGTCTTAAATGGATGCCGGAAGAAGGGGATTTTCGCAGGATACCGGCATCATTTACTGCTGAAAATACCAATGCCGGAGTAATCACTCTGGGATGGCATACTGCCGGCGGGGCATTGCGTTTCCGTTCAGATTCCCCTGTGATCGTGCTTCAGGGAAAACTCGGCCCCGGCTGTGATATGAGCCACATGCCCAGAGCCGGCAGCTGCGGATTCGATTCCTATGCTTCTTCCGGACGGGAACTTCCTGTATATCAGAAAACTTTCCAGCCTGCTCCGAAACTTGTGGATTATAAATGTGTCATCGGACTCAATCCGGAAAGAAAAATGCTTTCCTGGATCATCAATCTGCCTCTTTACGGCGGCGTAACCAGTCTGGAAGTGGGCGTTGAAGCCGGAAGCAGAATTCTGCCTCCCAAAGCCCATAAAATCAAAAAGCCTATTCTTTTCTATGGTTCCAGCATCACACAGGGCGGCTGTGCCTCCCGTCCCGGAAATATGTATCCTTCCCACCTCTGCCGCAAACTGGATGCGGAACAGGTGAATCTGGGATTTTCCGGAGCAGGAAGAGGGGAAAAGGCAATGGCTGAAGCCATTGCAAGTCTGGATCTTGCCGCATTCGTTTATGATTATGACTACAATGCCCCCAATGCGGAACATTTGGAGAAAACACATGAACCTTTCTTTAAAATCGTGCGTAAAGCACATCCCGATTTACCTGTGATCATGATGAGCCGCTGCAATGTCCATTCTCCCGATGATAACAGTGAACGGGCTTCTGTCATCCGTAAAACCTATGATAATGCTGTGAAAAACGGCGATAAAAATGTATATTTTATCAACGGTTATGAGCTTTTCGGAAAAGATTGCCGGGATGCCTGTACGGTGGATGGTACCCACCCCAATGATCTGGGGTTCTACCGGATGTATAAAACCGTATTGCCTGTTTTGCGGAAAGCCTTGAAGAACCGCGGAAAAAATTAAGAAAAGGAAAAAAATATGAAAAATTGGGCAGCTCATCTTCTTACCGTACAGAATCTGGATATGCGGCTTGCCGCACTGGAAACAAAATACAGGACCATTCCGCTGGAAAAGGAACGGCTCAAGGAAGAATACCGTGCCGCAGGCGAAAAGGTGCTTGCTTCCGGTGCAGAAGTGAGAAAATGGGAAACGTTCCTCAAGGAAAAAGAGGCGGAAACAGCGGCTTTGGATGAGAAGATCAAAAAGATCCAGATCCAGTCTGCAACTGTAAAAAAGAACAGCGAATATCAGGCTCTTATGAATGAGATCGCCTCTACTCATGCAAAAAAATCTGAGATCGAAAGTGCCCAGATCAGTGCCTTTGACAGCCTTGAGGCGGCAAAGAAAGCCCTTGCGGAAGCGGAAACAGAAAAGAAAACTGCGGAAAGGGTAGCCAAGTCGGAGTTGCAGGATCTTGCGGAAACTGCCGAACAGATCAAAGCGGAAGCTCTGGAAGTAAAGAAAAAACGTAAAGAGTTTGCTCCTCTTTGTGAAACGGCTGTTATGGAAATATACATGCGGCTCCGGGAAAGGGACCGTATGCGCAAATGGCTTGTTCCTCTTTCTGACGGCAGTTGCGGAAACTGTGCTTTGCGCAGTACACCGCAGACCATCAATGATGTGAAAAAGGGCAATATCGTCTGCTGCGACAACTGCGGTTCGATCCTCTATGATCCTTCCGCTCCCATTGACGGCGCGGAATAATCTGTCTGAAAACAGAATAAATCCGGGAAAAAGGTAATTTTATTTTTTCCGGATTTGAAAAAATGGCAAATGTGTGCTATTTTATTTACTTATGATTTCAGAAAGACGTTTGTCAAACAATCTAAATAAAGGATGATCTTATTATGATGGATGTACTTGTTGCTTTGATGTACACAGCGGTTGTGATTATTTCTATTCTGCTGATCGCTTTGATTCTGGTTCAGCCCTCCAAAGGCGGCGGATTGGGTTCTGCGTTTGCCGGGATCGGGGAAAGTGTTTTCGGAGCCCATACTATGGGGTATCTTTCCAAAATCACCATTGTGCTTCTCTGCATCTTTTTTGCATTGACCCTTGCACTTGCTGTGGTGGCAGGTCACAGAGCCAAAGCCGGCGGACTGAAAAACTCTCTTATGGCAAATGCCGCAGCTCCTGTTAAACAGGAAGCGAAAGCTGTTGCGGCAGCTCCTGCTGAGAAAAAAGCCGCAGCTCCTGCTGCAAAGGAAGCGAAAAAGAGTGTTCCCGCAGCGGCAAAGAAAGCGGTTGCTCCTGCGGCAGCAAAAAAGGCTGACAAAAAAGCAAAATAATGCTTGAGGAAACTTTGATCCGGCTCGGGTATCCCGGTCGGATTTTTTTATGTACGTTTACCATACAGATTTTTTTCAAATCTATAACCTAAATCAGGAGAAAACAGAAAATGGCTGAAAGTGTTTCTGTAAAAATGGATGATCCCAAAAAGAAATTCAAGGGAAAAAAATTCAGAGTTGCGATCATCGGCTGCGGCGGTATCGCCCAGGCTCACCTGAAAGCGTATCAGGAAATGCCTGAAGTGGAAATTGTTGCCGGTGTGGATATCAATCCTGAACGGCTGAAAGTCATGGAAGAAACATGGGGACTGCCCAAAAAAGCTCTTTTCAAAGACTGGAAAGAGATGCTGAAAAAGATCAAACCTGACGGGGTGGATGTATGTACCCCCAACGGCGTACATTGCGCTCCTGTTGTGGATGCCTGTAATGCAGGTTGTCACGCAATGGTGGAAAAACCCATGGCGATGAATCCCGCTGAATGTAAAAAAATGATCGCCGCTGCCAAAAAGAACAAAGTAAAACTTTCTGTCGGTTTCCAGCAGCGTTACAATGATAAGACCACTGCTCTCATCCGTGCAAGAGATGAAGGCAGATTCGGCAATATCATGTTTGTAAAATGTCAGGCTCTCCGCCGCCGCGGCGTACCCAACTGGGGCGTATTCGGACAGAAAGAACTTCAGGGTGGCGGTCCCATGATCGACATCGGGGTGCATATCCTTGAATGTGCCCACGCCTTTATGGGATCTCCCAAGCCTGTTGCCGCCAGTGGAAACATCTGGACATACATGGGGGATAAACCCAGTACCGTCCGTAATGCATGGCCCAACTGGGATTACAAGACCTATACTGTAGAAGACCTTGCCATCGGTCAGATCCGTTTTGAAAACGGTGCTATTCTCCAGATCGAATCCTCCTTTATCGCCCACATCGAAAAGAATGATGTATTCAACTTTACCGCCATGGGTGAAAAAGCCGGATGTTCCTGGGAAGATACTGCCATCTATACCGATGAAAACGGTCTTATGGTCAATATGAAACCTACCTATATCGGTTCCACTGATGCGTGGGGAGGACTTTTCCGTGTGAAATTGCAGAACTGGGTGGATGCCTGCACAAAGGGTACTCCCCTGGGAGCTTCCGGTGAAGCCGGACTTGCGGTGCAGAAGATGCTGGACGGTATCTACCGTTCCGCCGCCGAAGGCAAAGAAGTCACCATTGACTGATAAAGTCTTTAAGTAAAAAATCAAAGGGGTCTGCCGCATTGTTTTGCAGCAGACCCGTTTTTTTTGTACGGATAAGTACGGAGGGGGAATAAAAAAAGAGGGGGAAGGAGTCCCCCTTTTTTGTTGGATATCTGTTCAGAATTCCACTTCCAGAGTACCGGAGCCTTTGAAAGAAAATTCCATAATATTTTCTTCCGGTGTTTCCGGTACGATCCCGGCAGAATTGAATGAAATATTTTTCGCCTTTCCATTCAGACCACAGCGGAGGAAGGCACTTTCATCCAGATATTTGATCTTAATGACAGCTTTTTTCTTTTCCTGGTCCCAAAGGGCATCCATGATCCGTATGCCGTGCCAGTCCTCCAGGTACAAGCCATGGGAACGCATTTCCAGCCAGGCAACGATCTGACTTTCCAGATACCGTTCCGGCATATTGTTTTCAAAACGGTTCACATCATGCCACTGGGTAAGCAATTTGCCCATTTTAATGGTGGATGCGAGGTTTTTTCTTACCGTTTCTTCCGGGACAAGGGAATCAAGGGCATCATTGATCAGAAGATAGGAACGGTCATTTTTATGGGACATGAAAGGAGAATCCATCTTCTTTCTGAACTTATCCATGATGAAACGGTGTTTTTCCGGCATGGTGATACGGAAACTTTCAAAAAGTTCCGGATAGATGGCATCGGTTGTCAGTAAGGATATACCGATTTTCAATGCTCCTGTCTCTTTGTCATACCAGAAATCATTTTCCTGATCCGGCACACACTGGAAAAGAATACAGGGGGAATATTCCTCATAAAAATATCTTGCTCCGTACCAGGCGGGAACATGGTAATATTTTGCAAAATATTCCCCGTTACGGAAACGGGCGCGGGAAAGACAGAGCATTTTGGCACTTATATATTGGGCGTCTTCATATGCATCCATATCCCCCACTGCTTTTGCCATATTGATAAAGGCGGGGAAGGCTCCGAAATTGGCTCCTTCCAGCCAGCACCATGCCTTTTCCGCATAACCAGCCCCCATACATGCCCAGTCGTGGTAAATATGGAAGTAGCGGAAGATCTTCTGAATATGTTTCCATTGTTTTCTGATCCCGGAAAAATCCCCGCAGGTCAGTGCCGCAGAATAAAGCATATACATGCTTATACCGATCCCCCAGTCATTTTCCACAAAGGGATGGGGATAGGCAAGCACTTCCTCCCGTGTGCCGGTTTTCAGTACGCCGGAAAAAAGATTGCTTACATTGAAGTAACAGAGATAATAGGTTTTTCCGGTGAAGGGTTCTTTGCGTTCGTATAAATTATACATCTGCATGGTACGGATCTGTGACGGATCTTTGTAATATTTTTCCACCTCTTCCCGGGGAGGTTCCTCCACGATCAATTTATGATGGTCTGTAAGAAGAAGGGTATATTTCCTGTCCGGATCACAGGCAAGATCAATGCGTTTTTTCAGTTCTTCTGCCAGAAATTCCCGTTTTTCCTCCGGCATGAAGTTGAACATGGAGGAGGTATAGGCATAAGATTCCAGGATCGCTCCGGGATAGGCATAACTCTGCCATGTATCCGGAAAACGGCTTTCAAATTCAAAGTAATCTTCCAGACCGTCAGCAAGGATCTTTTCCGCTTCGGAATCTTTTTCCCGCAGGGGGAATTTCCGGTAGGAGGGGAGCAGTTTTACTGTATAGGAGGAGTTTTTACCGTAATATCCGCAGAATGGACCGTATTTGGTGGGATAACGGAAATTGTCTGCCCCTTCCGGGAGTTTATCTTCGCATCCCAATGCAAGCATGGGGGGGAGGGGGGCAATATAAAGAGGTGCGGTGTTCCAGGCATCCGTATAAGTTTTATATTCAAATTTCTGTACGATCCGGGTAACTTTTTCCTTATAGTCGTTGCGGTAATATTCTTTGCAGTTTACCGGAACAGCAAGGGATACACGGGACCAGAAACGGCATCTTTCCACAGCATCCGCAAGGAAAGAGGTATCCGCAGGATCGGTTTTATCCAGACTTTCAAATCCGAAAGGCGTGAGAGTCGTCATCCTGCGGCAGCCGTAAAGAAGCACAGAGGTAAGACGGCTTTCTTTATTGCGGATGAATTCCACTTTTTCGGGGGGGGCATCCACGATCACAAGAAGGGGGATATCCGGGTATTCGGTACTGCCGAAAAGAAGGAAAAAGTTTTCCGGAAGAGTACCGGAAAATTCTGCAAGGGAGGCAACTTCATTGGAGGTAAGGATATACTGGTAGTTCCCGGCAAATTCCAGACGGCTTATTTTCATGGGATCATTTATGTCTTTTGCATCATATTCTGTAACGATCCCGCCGAAGCCCACAGACGCAAGGAAGGAGGTTCTTCCCCGTTTCCAGTTTATTGCCATGTGACTTATTACTTTATACTCATCATATTGCGCTTCTTCCTCTTTTGTTAGAACTCCCATGGATTCTTCCTGAAGAAGACTGTATCCCCACAGATAGGGCTTTTTGTATTTTGGGTCGCCGCAAAGGAACATCTTGTTTACAGAGCCGAACTGTGTCATGGCGCAATCCAGAAAACCGGCTGCTTTGACAAAACCGAATCTTCCGGGGTTGTTATCAAAACCTGCCCCTTTCCGCATCCCTTCAATGGAAATATCTTCCACCGGGGCGGGGTACTCTTTTGCCGGAAAGGAGATCGTTTTCTTATACCGGGCGGCAGGAACAGCTTTTTCCACTCCGATCAGGGAAAGGACAAATCCGGCAAGTCCACATTCGCCGGGAGTCAGTTCGCAGAGAATGGAATTTTCCCCCTTGACAAAATGCTGACGCAGTCCGTGACGCTTATTGAATTTTGCAATATAAAAATCCACGATCTTTGTCACATCTTCTCCGCAAAGAGTAAAAAGAACGGGATCATCCGGTGCATAATAGCGTTTTTCTTCCCACAGAAGGATGTAATCCCCCTCTTCTTCACACTCAAAAACGCATTTTGCAAGGACTTTTTCCCCGTTGCGGGATATTTCCTGCCAGGAAGTGAGTTGCCTTTCTGCGTCGAAATCATAATAGTACACACCAGTCATATTTTTCTCCTCTGGAATAAAATGTGGAATATATTTTACGTTTGTAATTTTAATATAATGGAATATCCTGTATATTCTACAGGAGAAACAGGGTATTTTCCCGGGAAAATAATGTATAATCTGACTGCCGGAGAACTTGTTGCCGTAAAATGGGACAACTTATTCCATAAATCTGTCTACTGCCTCTTTATCTGCGGCATTTTTCCGAAAGAGAGTTCCGGAAGGATTGCATTTCGGGCAGTTTACCTTTTTTCTGAACAGAAGAGCAGAAAGAAATACCGGCAGGAAAAGATAAAGCCGCATATCCGCCAGGGCAAGAGGCAATAGAAAAATGACTGCCGCAAGCAGATAGAGAAACGGAGTGAAAAAGTATGCCGCAACGGCTGTAAGAAGGGCAAGGACAAGGAAGACAAAGCGGGGACGGAGAAATACTTTTACGATCCCCGGAAGATCCAGACAGGATGTGCCCTGACAGAATGTACAGCGGATTTTTTTATTTTCCTGCATACAGATTTTCCTGTTTATTATTTTTCTATGGATTGCCGGATATTGACAGACGGCCCTAATTTAAAGGTACATTCTGCAATCTTTTCCGGCAGGACCGGAACGATTTCCAGCGGGAAGTTGGAATCGGCTTTCACTTTGAGTTTTTTATTTTCCAGAAGTTCCCATTCCACAAGGATCTGTTCGTTTTTATTGGTGACTTTGCCCTTTGCATGCTGCAAACAGAAACAGGGCGGATTGAAAAAGTGTTTTTTCATCCCCGGTTCAGCGGGCCGCAGACCCAGAACTTCTCTTATCAGACTCAACCCGGCTGTAAGCGGGAAAATAAGCAGATTTTCGTAAGTGGGGGTATTCTCAAATGTTTTATTATATTCCACCGATGCCCGGATGAAATCAAGAGCCTCCTCCTGTTTGCTGAAGGCAAAAAGTGTATCAAGGAGGAATCCCAGAATACGGCTGTTGGTGAATCTTGCCGGATCTCTTTTTACATTTTCCAGAATGAAGTCAAGGATCTTCTGTTGTGCTTCGCCCGGAACAATGCCGCCGTAGAGAGCAAGGATATTTGCTTCAACTGAATGATTTTCAGATCTTTTCTGATTCAGGGAATGATCTGCAAACAGACTGTTTTCTTCATTGAATGTGAGTATCTGCATTGCTTTTGCGATAAATTCCGCCCGCATCCGGCATGTTGCCGCCCGTTCCTCTTCCCCGCAAGCGTGAAAAAGATCTCCGGCACAGATCAATGCTCTGCAATACAGGGCATTGAGGGCAGTAAATATCCCCTCTTCCTCCATATTTCCGGCTTCATTGAGAAATTCTGTCCTGCCGAAAACGGAACAGGAAAGCAAACCATTGTGTTCAGCGGAAGAGATCCCGAAAAGATCCAGAAGTTTATGAAGAACTCCCAGCATACTCCGGAGAAAATCCAGATCGCCGTCCGCCATAAAGTGTTCTTTCAGCCAGAGGACCCATACCAGTGTGGAATCCGGAGCGAATGTAAAGATCCCGGAAGGGACGATGCCCGGTATCATTCCGTTGGAAAGCTGTGCCCGTGCAAATTGCTGCAAGGCATTGCTTACCGGAGGGATCACGCCGAAAAAGCTGTAAAGGGAACGGGAATAAATATAACTTTCCACAAGACTCTGACAGCATTTGCCTGCCGGATTGTCAATGAGATTGTTTTTAACGCACTGTTCGCCTGCAAGGATGGTCTGCTGCCAGAGTGTTTCCAGTACCGGATCGGAACATTGGAAGCCCAGATCCATGTCCCTGTCCACATCGCAGGACTGGAAGGAACAGCTTACGGCGACCGTGTCACGGCATTTTCTTGCCGTGACCATGATGTATCTGGCTCCCACCGGTTCAAATTTCCACCAGAGATCTTTTCTGTCTGCTCTTCCCGTAAGGAGCAGTGAATCACTTTTTCTCCCCATAGGACCTACAGACCGGATACGGTTTTCGGCAAAATGGATCCCCGGGGTAATATCCACAATATCCCCGGATGATCCTTCAAATTCAAAACAGGGGAATCCGTAACGGGTTTTTTCAAGATCGTAAACGATATACTCCCCTTCCCGCAGAATATTTCTGTCTGCTGCCGTTTCCCGGGGCGGATAGATGTAATCGCCTTCAGAAATGGGAAGAGTGCCTTCTTTATTGAAAATATTGTAGGGATAGAATGTACAGCTGTGCAGAAATGTGGAAACATCATTTATTTCCGCCGGATTGCCCGGAATGTGACCTGTGGTGCTTTCCCTGTCCAGAGAGGAGATGGAGGCTGTCGCATAAGCAAAGGGCAGATCAAATGCCGCCATGAGGTTCCAGCCTTTTTCTGTATGTTCCTCCGGTTTCCGGCAGAAAATCAGTTCTCCTTTTTTCATACCCGGGAAAAGTAAAAATATCCCCATGGAATTCTTGACGGTATCCTGGACGAGAAAGAGTCTGTTCCAGCCGCTGTTCAGGTGGAGTACGGCACTTTGCAGAAGACTGTCCCCGGGCTTGAAACTTAAAGTATTTTCCACTTTTGCCGATACCGTTGTACGTACATCGGAACGGAAAACGGATATATCATTGCAGAAGATAACGTAAGGATCATCGGAAGAGATCACAAGATCTGTATCCTGTTCTTTCTCCGAATAAACAAACGTTTCTGCAACATATACCCCCCCGGTAAAATCTGAAAGATGACCGTACGTGACAGAGGTACTGAGCATTTCATCTTTGAAAAGACCGCCGGCAACCGGGGCGGGGATCTCTGTTTCTGTCCATATCAGCTGTTCCGTTTCCAGTATTTTCATACGGGGCAGCTGTTCCATGACAGCTCCTCTGCTTACCGGGTTTGCCCAGGAGGAATCGTCAAATCCCGGTTCCTGCCAGTTTTCAGGGATCTTTGCAAGATCCAGCTGTATGGTTTTGCCCAGACCGGCATGGCGGACAGCTGAACAGGGATTGGTACAGTTTGTATTCAGGATCTTCCAGTAAGGATTGCTCCACAGAACCGGAACATTGTTCAGATCCATCTGACACCAGAACAGTCCCTGGCAATCGGTTGCAAAATAGGTCGTGGAGGGGTGTATGAAACATTCCACTGCAATAACATTGAACCCCACATCCAGATATTGGGCAATACTGTAATGATCTCCTGTACATTCCTGCATCGTGGATGCCGCCTGACCGTATCCTACATGAAAACCGTTGATATACAGATGATAACCCGGAATGGCACAGATCCACAAGTCCGCATAGGAAATTATGTTATCCAGAGAAAATTCCTTCCGCAGAAGGATTTTTGAGCCTCTGCCGGCTCCCGGAGAGCTTTCCAGCTGCAGCCAGTCACCGCAAAAAACGTTTTGCTGTGTCAAATCATTCATATATCCATCCTTTTCCGCCGCAGGGGAGCTTGAATATCCGTGTTCCCGGTTTGCCGTAATATCGTTTTCCTTTTCTGCCGCCATTTTTTCTTACCGTATAATATTATAAGCTCAAAAAAAATCTTTTCAAGGTGCAGAAGGTATTTTTTGACGGTAAAAAACAATATTTCATCTGAAAGATCTTTTTTTGCCGTCAGAATAAAGCCGGAACAGAGATAAAAAGGATGAATTTTATTTTTTATATCTGACTCCCACTTGTAATTTTTTTCCGGTCAGGATATAGTAGTATGGATCTTTTTCATACTCATTCAACCAGGAGGCAATTTGAGATGAATGTTTATTCTAAAATCAAAGTTTTTGATTTCGATCTTCCCCCGTATCCCAGAGAAGGTATTTTTCATCTGGATATGTCTGAATTCTGTCAGGTGAACCGTTTCCTCCGCTTTCAGGCAGGAAAACTTGCACAGATCCATCATCTTGATGAGATCAAAACTCTTTCCGGATTGAAAAAATTCCAGAAAAAACTCCGTGCCGTCATCTGGGAAAAGACCGGCGTAAGCTATGACGGGACTCTCCCGCTGGATGTGCAGGAATATGGAACCATCAAAAAAGATACTTACACCATTACCAAACTCATCTATCAGAGCCGTCCCGGGATCTATGTGACCGCCCTTCTTTATGTTCCGGACGGGAAGGGACCTTTCCCCGCTGTTCTCCAGATGCACGGACACAATCCGGAAGGAAAATTCGGAATAAATCCCCAGAATATGTCCATTGCCCTTGCCAAAGAGGGATATGTGTGTCTTACCGTTGATGCCTTCGGTACTTATGAAAGAGCTCATAAATGCTATGAAAAGCAGGGACACGGCGGTTTCCTCGGAGCAAGTCTTTTTCCCATAGGCGAAAGTCTCATGGGCGCGCAGATCGTGGACAATATGCGCGGCGTGGATCTTCTTCAGAGTCTTCCTTACGTCATCAAAGATAAAATCGGTGCCACCGGTGCCTCCGGAGGCGGTAACCAGACCATGTGGGTCAGTGCCATGGATGAACGTATCACTGCTGCCATGCCCATTGTAAGTGTGGGATCTTTTGCTTCTTATGTTTACGGACTCAACTGTATCTGTGAACTTCTCCCCGACGGGCTGACCATTACAGAAGAATCCGGTATTCTTGCCCTTATCGCTCCCCGGGCATTGCGTATCGGAAACGCCCAGTATGATTGCAATCACGATTTCAGCGTTTCTGAAATGCTCAAAACTTATCATCCGGTGGAAAAACTCTACTGGAATCTGGGGTGTCCGGAAAAGATCGCATACAGCGTTGCCGACCGTGTCCACGGCTTGAGCGACCGTCAGCGGCAGGCTGTTCTGGGACATTTTGCCCAGTTCCTCAAAGGGGAAGGAAATGGAAACGCTCTTCCTGAACCGGATGGAGTTGATGCTATGCCCGAAGAGGAACTTTATCTCTTCCCCGATACAACAAAAAGACCGGAAAAAGTCCGTACCATCCAGGCGCACTGCCGTATGGTGGGGGAAGCATTGCGTAAAGAATTTCTTGCAAAAAAATCCATTAAAAAGAAAGAAGCTCTTGCCGGACTGAAAGAGATGCTCCGTCTGAAAGAACTTCCTTCTGATACTGTCCTCTATCAATATGCACAGATGAAAGATGTGACCCGTTATGCTCTGGAGGTGGGCGATCATCTCATTCCCTTCCTGCTGAAAAAAGGTACGGTTCCCGGCAAATACCGTATTCTCACCCATACGGAAGGCAGATGTTTCCTTTCCGATAAAGATATTGAAGAAGCCGCAAAAGACGGAGCCACCCTCATCCTGCCCGATCTTTACGGAACAGGGGAGACCGCCCAGCCCAACCATACCATCGGACTGCATCATCAATTCTACCGCCAGCTTCTCTGGATCGGCAGAAGTCTTGCCGGAGAATGGGTCTATGATTTGCTTGCACTCATCAATATGCTGAAAAAGGATTTCAAAGCAAAAGAGATTTGTCTTACCGGTCATCTGGAATCCGGGGCGGCAGTGATCTTTGCCAATGCCTTTACGGACAAAGTAGCCCATGTGGAAACAATAGATTCTCCTGCTTCTCTGCTCTTTGATATGGGGAGTGTGGATTTTACCTCAAAGAGTCCCTTTGTCAAGTTCCTTCCCGGCTTGATCTATTCTCTTGTTCTTGCCATTCCCGGCTTCCTGAAGTGGGGGGATATTTCTCTTGCAGCGGCTCTGGGAAAAGGAAAAGTAGTGCATACCCGCCCCCGTACATGGGATGGAACGCTGCTTGACAGTAAGGAAGCAGCTTCTGCGGCAAAAGAAATTGAAAAAGTCCGTAAAAAACTTGTGTAAAAGTACGGAATATAAAAGAAGATCCCGGGCTGCTTCTGTATCCTGAAAAGGCAGAAAGCAGCCCTTTTTCTGATTTTTTTACAGGAAGGATTCCGCCAGATCGTTCCAGTATTCCAGACCCTTTTGCGTGGGATAAAGGGTATCGCCTTCCTGCTTCAACAGTCCGAGCAAAAGATTTTTTTCCATCTCTTTTTTCCAGAGGGAATCAAAAGATCTTCCGCCGGAAACAATATTCCAATCCTCTTCTTTCCAGCCGGAAACTTTCCGCAACCCCATGATGAATATTTCCGCAAGACGTTTTTCATCGGAAATCACATCTTTTTCCGCCTCTTTTCCTGCGAGAAATCCCCCGATGGGACTGTACTGTGTCCAGCGGTCTTTCCCATTGAAGGAACATGCTGAAGGCCCAAGCCCCAGATAGGATGCTCCTTTCCAGATATTGTCATTGTGACGGCAGTGGAATCCGGCTTTTGCATAATTGGATATTTCATAGCGGGGAAAAGATTTTTCTGCCAGAATCTTTCCGGCAAGTTCCCACATATCGGCAGAAAGATCCTCATCCTGCTCTTCATATTTTTCCGCAAGCGGTGTACCTTCTTCAAGAGTAAGGGAATAACAGGACAGGTGGGTTATATCGAAAGAAACAGCTTTTTGCAACTCATTTTCCCAGTCCGCAAGAGTTTGACCCGGCAGAAGGTAGATAAGATCAATGCCTCTGTTTCTGATATTGTTTTTATCCAGAAAAAACAACGCCCCGGACAGTATTTCTTCCATGCTTTTTCCGGTTCCTCCACCGGTTTTCCGTCCGATCTTTTCCCGGAAAACTGGGGAAAAACTCTGTATGCCCATACTGACACGGTTGACAAAAGTACCCATTACAGAACTTTTTTCCTCCGTCAACGTATCCGCATTACATTCCATGGTGATCTCAATATCTTTTTCAAATGCGAAATTTTCCCGTATTTTCCGGAAGAGTTTTTCCATTTTTTCCGCCGGAAGAAGTGTAGGAGTCCCGCCTCCGAAATAGATGGAACGTAAAGCCGAACACTTTGACGCATATTTATCCATATCCAGAAAAAGTCTTTCCATATATTTCTGCAAAAGACTTTCCTCCATTTTTCCTTCCGAATAAAATGCACAATAATCACATTTTCTCATGCAGAAGGGTATATGGATGTATAATTCTGTAAAAGGGCGTTCTGCCAGCATAGTTAAAGACCTCAATCTATCCCGTACTGGGCGATCTTTCTGTGGAGGGTTCTGCGGCTGATTCCCAGTTTTTCCGCGGCTTTTGTCCGGTTGTTGTTACATTCGTCCAATGCCCGCAGTATCAGCATTTTTTCGTTGCGTTCCAGATCACATCCGGAAGGACTCAGGATCTTTTTTGAGATCCCCGGATCCGATTTTTCCCGGATATTCACAGGAACATTATCCAGATCAATAAGCTGTCCCCGTGTCAGTACCACCATCCGTTCCACACAGTTTTTCAATTCCCGGATGTTGCCCGGCCAGGAGTAGGAACACAACGCAGACATGGCGGATTCGGAAATACTCATATTGCTTCTGCCGTTTTCTTTTGCAAAAGTTTCAATATAATGATTGACGATAGGCGGAATATCCTCCAGACGTTCCCGAAGCGGCGGCAGTTTGATATTCACCACATCCAGTCTGTAAAAAAGATCCTCCCTGAATGTTCCTTCCTTCACCATTGCCTCCAGATCCCTGTTTGTGGCTGTGACAACACGCACATCCACTTCAATGGTTTCCGTTCCGCCGATACGTTCAAAGGAACGGTTTTCCAGAACACGCAGAAGTTTTACCTGTACGGAAAGAGGGATCTCTCCAATCTCATCCAGAAAAAGTGTTCCTCCGTCTGCAAGTTCAAATCTGCCTTTTTTCTGTTCCACAGCTCCGGTAAAAGCTCCTTTTTCATGTCCGAAAAGTTCACTTTCCAGCAAACTTTCCGGCAGTGCGGCACAATGGACAGGAACAAATTTGCCGCTGCGTCCGCTTAATTCATGCACCGCCTGAGCGATAAGTTCTTTTCCTGTCCCGCTTTCCCCGGAAATGGTGACGGTGGCTCTGCTTGGGGCGACCTGACGGATATTATCCAGAATGTTCTGCAAAGCAGCGGAACTTCCGATGATATTGCTTACCCCGAAACGGGAGTTGAGCTGTTTTTTCAGTTCCCGGTTTTCCTCCTTGATCCTGCCGGATTCCAATGCTCTTTCCATAAGGAGTTCCAGCCTGTCAAAGTTCAGGGGCTTTTCCATAAAATCGAACGCGCCTTTTTTCATTGCTTCCACTGCTGTTTCAATGGAGCCGTAGGCGGTGAAAATAATGACAGGAGGCGGATTTTCCTTTGCCAGAGCAGTCTCCAGTACGGTCATACCGTCTGCTCCCGGCATACGGATGTCGGTAAGAACAAGATCATACGGGTTGCGTTTGAGCAGATTCTGCCCCATGATCCCGTCTTCCGCAGTAGTTACATCATATTTCATACGCAGAAAACGGTTGAGTACATCTCTTGTTCCCCGTTCATCATCCACAATAAGGATGGAGGGTTTTTCTGCTGCCGTATTGTTTTTTGAGTTCCCCATATTGCTTTATTCCTTTTCTGATACTGTAATATTTCCGGCGGGAAGGCTTTTTCTTGTATCGGATCTTTCCGCTGTAGGCAGGACTCTGCACTGTACGTCTGCACGGGGGAAGGCAATAATAAATTTCGTTCCTTCCCCAACGGTACTGGCAAAAGAGATATGGCCTCCATGCTCCCGGACAATGCGCTCCACCACCATAAGACCGATCCCGCTGCCTTTTTCCTTTGTGGTGAAACGGGGAGAGAAGATCCTGGAGGCATTTTCACTTTTTATTCCGCTGCCGTTGTCGGAAAAGGCAACAAGAACACTTCTGTCATCGCTGGAACAGCTTATGGTGAGTATTCCGCCTCTTGTCATCGCCTGAACAGCATTTTTGATCAGATTGTAAAAGGATTGTTTCAACTGTTCCCCGTCACCGCGGATCAGGGGCAGAGTCTCACTCCACAGACAGTTGACCTTGATTCCCCTTCCTTCCAGTTCCTGCCGCATGAAATTCAGTGTTTCCAGTACACATTCTTTTACATCCATGATCCGGAATACCGGTTTGGAGGGACGCAACGCATGCAGAAAGTTATGGATGATATGATCCAGTCTTTCCACTTCCCCTCTTGCTTCGGCTGTCATTTCTTTCGCCTCTTCCGGATCGAATTCATCTCTTTCCAGAAGCCGCTGGAATAATTGCAAATGCAGATAGATACTGTTCAGCGGATTACCGATCTCATGGGCTACTTCCGCCGCCAGAAGGGAGATCAGCGCGGTACGTTCTGTTTCCGCCGCAGTGTTGAGCCGGTCGTAGGTATCAGTTATGTCGTTGAATATAAGAGTAAGATATTTTTCCTCGACCCTGAGTTCCTTTCCTGGCATTCTTCCGGGGGAGTGGGAATGGGGGAGGGCATAAAAACTCAGAACTCTTCTTGCCGGATAAAAGATCTCCACTTCCGTACGCATGGTATGGTTTTCGGAATCTGCCGCCGCAAAGATATTTTCCCAGTCCACGCCTTTGATAAAGGAATTGATGCTTATGCGGGAAAAATCATCCGGAATACCGAAAATTTCTTTTGCAACGGTATTATGATAAAGGATTCTGCCCACTTCATCAATGACTACGATCCCTTCCCGTATGGCATTGAAAAGATTTTCCAACATTCCGTGTTCCCGGGAAAGCAGATGGATATAGGAATTGATGCTCCCCGGATCAAGGGAATCCAGCCGGGTGCCGAATTTACTGAAAAAGGGATTCTTCTTTGTCATAAGGTTCCTTTATTCTTTGGGTAATTCTGTCACAGTGTGATAAGGAAATTATATCTGTGTAATTTTGTCACATAATAATATAGATCTGTGCTGAAAAAATGCAAGAAGGAAAAGAAAGTTTCAACTATATTTTTTTTCAGAAAGTCCTGCTGCTGACAAAATGTCCCGCCATACGGAGGGAATATCCATACCGGTATGACTGATGATTTTCGGTATTTTTTGTTTATGGTATTCCCCGTATATTTTTCTGCAACAAGCTGTTTTCCCTGAACTCTTCCCGTTTTTTCAGGGGGCCGGGATAAACTGTTCTGCATAGCCTGGTATATGGTATTCAGTACCGTATTTTTATTTTCTTTATGTTTATAAAATACAGTACTGAAGTTATTGTATATGCAGTCTGTCAAGAACCATAATCAGCAGACACAGAAGGAACATTTATCTGCGATATTCATAAAAATTTTCAGACATAGCTATTTGATACGCTGCTTTTCAAAATTTCCAAAATTTAATCAAAAACCGTAAATAATTTTACATTTTCTCTTGAATTTATGTTTTTGTATGATATATTTACTTTATTGTTGTAAGGTGAAAAGAAGATCTCATTTTCAACAGTGTTTTTTGACAACCGTTATATTTCAGCAAATGCTCCGAAATCGGCCAAATTGAAGAATTGCGTTTGCTTCCTATGATGGGTGAAATGTACCGGTAGGATTGTGTGTTCACATCTTACCGGACACTTTCTTGTGCAATAGGAAGCAGGTTCTTGGCCGAACCTCGGAGCATGTGCTTGGGAGCGTCCGTTTTTTTTTTTTTTTGAATGTTGCCAGGCAAGCTGGATTTCGCAACAGAAAGTAGTGGAGTCCGCGAGCTTATTGAATTTGTGAGGATTCCCGAATTGTGGGTTAAAAGTTACTGCAGTATTTAAGATGCTTTTACGGTGTTGGTCTCCTGTTGCCTGTTTTCAGTGAAGCGCAGTACGTCTTTATTAATAGATAAGGGCTTACTTCTATCCGACCGGAATCTTTCCGGTTATCAACTCCACTCTTTTTCTGATTTTCAAAGTATAGGTTCTTTGTGCCTTAAAAAACTGTATTGATCCAAATTTACAGCCGCGAAGTCCAGCAATGGATTATCGCGGCTGTTTTGTATTTACACAAAACGCATGAGGAGAGTTTTTTATGTTTGCTTCTGAGCAAGGTGTATTGAAGCCTTTTTTGAAAAATTGAATGAAGTTACCCAAGTTGTATTTGTTTCATTGCCTCGGTATCTGAGAGAATTGATTTATATCGGACGTCTTCATCAATGGAAAAGCAAAAAAATTCTAAATAATTTGATTTGTAACCAAAAAAATGATACCTGCAAGCGTCTAATAATTATCATGCCTTCTCGCGAATAGACCGCAAGCTGTGTTTAGTTCGTGACGGCTGTGAAGTATTTAATCAAGTAAATACTGTTGGGAAAGTTGTCAGTTTTTGGCAATTTTTTCAGATTATTAGTCATAATTACATAAGCAATCTGCCCTATAGACTTGGACAGTGGAACAGATTTAAGCAAGCCGGATTCAAAAAGCGTCTGGATATGAAAAAAGGTGAACTGGAATTTTTCCGATATGCAATCGGAGCAAAACATATTGTCTCTCCGGAAGATGTGATTGCAGCGTGGGCAAATTTGTTGAAATATCCTGAAACAGTCAAGTCAATAAAAAATCCGCTTGGTACAACCGCTTTTCACTTTAAAGAAAATCAGCATAAATATACCCATGCTGTTGTCGGATATCTTCCTGCTGATAAACCGAGATACATTCTGCTGCTGACAGCACACGATTTTACCAAATCCAGCGGAGGCAGACAGGGAATCAGCTTTTTGCGTCAGCAATGGAAAAGTCTTGAAACGAAGTTTAACACCATGGAGAAGTGAGAAAAAAATATCAAATCAACTTTATGATATGCGTAAGCCGCGATTGGATCGGGAATTTGTATACAGTCCAAAATTGGAAGATAAATAGTACAATGCGTTTCTGACTGCGGTATATTGGATCGTAAGGTGGTTTTCAGGATTTTTTCTGTGTTTTCTGTGACATGCCGGGAACAAAGGGCAGAAGCAGAAAACACAGAAATATCCCCAGAAAAAATGCTCCGGCAAGAAGCTGGAATTTGGAAAATTCTTTTCCCGCCAGAATCCAGATGTTTTTTATGACCCCTTCTTTCAGAAGAAAGGTGGTCAGAAGAGTCCCTGCCGCTGTCCCGATGTAAACCAGTGTGGAACATACTGCCATTGCCATAAGTTTATTGCCTTTTACCGCAAGTTCCAATATGCCTACAGCATTGATGCACATAAGAAGAGCATTGACGGTTCCCAGAAAGAAAAAAGCACTTCCCGCAAGAATAAGCATTTTTATTCCCCCGCCGGAAAGAAATACAAGGGCTCCCACTGACAACAAGGCAAGTATATGGGTGAATAGTATCTGGGTTCTCATGGAACAATATCTGCCGGTTTTTCCCAGAAGAAAGAATCCTGTCAATTTCCCCAGAAGATTGACGGACGAAAGGATCACAATGGTTCCTGTTGCAACATGAAGAGTATTTTTCATATAGATCATGGTCATGGGCAATGCCGCAGAAAAAGTCATGTACAGGCAGCACAGGTAAATGGAAAAACCCATAAGGGGACGGTTATGCAGACAGATGGGGAGAGTTTTTCTCAGATCCGCCGATTCCCTCTGCATGGCAGGATCAAGGGGAAAGTGATCCATACAGATCTTTCTGCCCAGCAGGCCCGCTCCCGCCAGAAGAAACAATAACTGGAATGCCCATACAGGAGTATTGCTTCCTGCACATTTTCCCAGAAGAAAAAGCAAGCCGGCATTGAATAGCATATAAATGAAACGCATCCTGCTGAAAAAGGCCGTCCTTTCCTCCTTGCGGAGAAAATTATCCAGAAGCGGATACCAGGTGGAGGCGTAAAAGTTCAAGGTGAGCGTGTAAACAGAGCATCCGGTAATGACCGCATATTTACCCAGCGTTCCGCAATAGGGGGCTGCGGCAATAAGGCAGAATCCCAGAAATCCGGCAATACAGGAAATACTGTATGTGATCCTTATTCCGCATTTTGCCGCAAATGCCGCACAGGGGATAAGAAGGAAGATCCCCGAAAGACTCATAAGAGAGGAGGAGAACATGGCGAAAGATTCACTTCCGCCCAATAAGGTAAGGAAAAGGACGATAACCGCTCCGTTTTCCACAAGTTGGGAGGAGATGCAGCCCAGAAGGGTTGAACCTATTGCAGTATTGCGGTAATGACGCCTTTTTTCATCAGATAAAGTTTCGGCAAACGGGAGGGGGGTATTATTCATAGTCACTTCTTTTTCAACAGATCAAAAAATCCGCCGGAGGGCTGTTCCTGCGGCAGATTCCCGGCAGGCAAAAGTACGATGGAGGCTTCTTCCTTTGCCTCCATTGTCAGCTGTCCTCCGGAAGCAAAACGGTTGGCAGGGGAAATGTTCCTTGTAAGAAATTCCACGGCTTCCCTCTGAATACTTACTGCCGGCCCCTCTTCCTTCTTTTCCGGGATATAACAGGTTGCCCGGTAACGGAACTGGTACCCTGGGATCTTATTGGATTTCATTTCCAGGAAAAATCTTCCGCATTTTTTTTCGCGGAAGGGGAAAAGTCCATCAAAACGGCAGATGCCTGTCAGATTTTTTTCTGTGCTTGCGATTTTTCTTCCGGCAAGAGCTTTTCTGTATTTTTCCATGTTCAGGGCAAAGGTTTCCCCGGGGAGAAATGACCCGGTTTTTCCGGTAAGATCCGGTAAAGAATTGCCGGATGCAGGAGGAAAGAGTGCCTGCAGAAGTGTACTCTGTTCCGGAGAAAGAGTCTGTTTATTGTCCCGGAAGAAGAATTTTACCGGAGAAATCCCCAGATCCCCTTTCAATACTTTTCCAGTCAGAGCTTCACAGGAAACGGGGGTACCGTTCACACTTCCGGAAAGAGAGGAGATGCGGACAAGTACTTCCTGCATATTTCCCGCCTCATTCACTTTCTCCACCGTGAGATGACCGGCAAAGTTCAGGGAGATGGATTCATATTTTTCCAGTTTTTTTTCAACTCCTGAAACGGCAAGAAGATATTCCATGACCCGCTCCAGTTTTACGAAGCATTGGAAACTGTCTCCGGTCTTTACCCGTCTTTCAAAGTCAAAAAATATCTTTTTTCTTCCGGAATCCTTTGTTTCCGCAGCAGAGAGGCTCTCTGAAGCAGGAAAGAAAAGCAGAATGAAAAAGCAGGTGAAATATGTTTTTACAGATATTTTCATGGACGGAAACCTCCGGAAAAAAGTCAATGGATCACTGCAATTCAAAGCCTTCCATTTCATCCAGTTCTTTTTTGAGAAATTCTGTCATCATCTGCAATGCCACTGCCCGGTGACTGATCCTGTCCTTGATCTCTGCTCCCAGTTCCCCGAAAGTTTTGTCATAGCCGTCTGGAATGAAAACAGGGTCATAGCCGAATCCGCAGTTGCCCCGGGGGGCATCGGCGATCCTGCCGGAAACTTCTCCCCGGAAAGTTTGATAAAGTTCCCCACCGCTGGCAAGGGCTATGACGCAGACAAACTTTGCTTTCCGGTTGCTTTTATCTTTCATCTCTGCAAGCAGTTTACTGATCCTGTCCGCATCGGAGGCATTTTCTCCTGCATAACGGGCGGAATAGATCCCGGGGGCTCCGTTCAGAGCTTCCACCACAAGTCCGGAATCGTCTGCAAAAGAGGGCATATCTGCATACGCAGAAGCGTTTTTTGCTTTGATTGCTGCGTTTTCTTCAAAGGAAGTACCATTTTCCTCCGCTTCGGGGAAATTGGCAATATTGCCTGTCATAAGGATTTGAAGGTCAGGAAGAAGCCTGGATAATGCAGTTTTGAATTCTTCCACTTTATGTTTGTTGGATGTGGCGGCAAGGATCTGAAGCATTGTAACTCCTTAAAGAATATTATTTCATTTTATGATGTTGAAGGTAACTGTCCGGATATATAATTTAACGTAAGGAGCAAAAAATGCAAGGGGGATAGAAAAACTTGTATGAAAAATCCCGGTGGAGACACTGGAATGTTCCGGAAGGTAACGCCCCGGATCATCACAGGAACGTTTCTGTTTGTATATTTGCACTTTATACGGAATGTTACCGCATAAAATTTTATATAAATACTTGAAAATGGAATTTTCCGTGCTATAGTAGTTATTGTGATATAAAAGCTGTATTAAAAATCAATTAACATCTGTGGCGGTTTTTCCCGGCACAAAGTGAAGAAATGAGGTATTCATGTCTGAAGGTAATCGTTTTCTTGTTACCGGCGGTGCAGGCTTTATCGGTTCTGCGGTAGTACGGCATCTGATCAAAAACACTCCCAACAGTGTATGTGTCGTTGATAAGCTGACTTATGCCGGCAATCTGGAATCCCTTGCGGAAGTGTCCGCAGATCCCCGGTTCCGTTTTGAAAAGGCGGATATCTGCGATAAAGAGGCTCTTGACCGGATCTTTGCAGATTTCAGACCTACTCATATCATGCACCTTGCCGCTGAAAGTCACGTTGACCGTTCCATTGACGGACCCGGCGAATTCATCCAGACCAACGTTGTGGGGACTTATACCATGCTGGAAGCAGCACGCAAATATTTCAACTCCCTGGATGAGGAAGGTAAGAAAAATTTCAAATTCCACCACATCTCCACAGATGAAGTGTACGGCGATCTGGAAGGACCGGAAGATTTCTTCCGGGAAACTACTCCCTATGCCCCCAGTTCCCCCTATTCCGCTTCCAAAGCCTCCAGTGACCATCTTGTGAGAGCATGGAAACGTACATTCGGACTTCCCACTATTGTGACCAACTGTTCCAATAACTACGGTCCTTATCACTTTCCGGAAAAACTTATTCCGCTGGTGATCCTTCATGCTCTGGACGGCAAGGAACTGCCTGTTTATGGTCAGGGATTGCAGATCAGAGACTGGCTGTATGTGGAAGATCATGCAAGAGCCCTCTGCCTTGTTGCTTCTGAAGGCGCACCCGGGGAAACCTACAATATCGGCGGTCATAACGAAAAGAAAAATATCGAAGTTGTCAAGAAAATCTGTGAACTTCTGGATGAACTGCGTCCCCGTGAGGATGGTAAATCCTATGCTGAACAGATCGTTTATGTGAAAGACCGTCCCGGTCACGACATGCGTTATGCCATTGATGCAGATAAGATCGGCAGGGAACTCAACTGGAAACCCCTGGAGACCTTTGAAAGCGGTATCCGCAAGACCGTGGAATGGTATCTTGCCCATAAAGATGACTGGTGTGCTCATGTTTTGAGCGGTGAATATAAAATGGAACGTTTGGGAACAGGAGAATAATATGAAAGGTATTGTACTTGCCGGCGGTGCCGGAACACGGCTTCATCCTATTACCAGAGGTGTCTCCAAACAGCTTCTTGCTGTTTATGACAAACCCATGGTCTATTACCCCATCTCTGTACTGATGCTTGCCGGTATCAGAGAGATCCTTATCATCACCACGCCTGAAGACCAGAGTTCCTTCCAGAGACTTCTCGGTGACGGTTCCCGGTTCGGTGTGGAATTCACCTATGCTGTCCAGCCCAAGCCCGAAGGTCTTGCCCAGGCGTTTCTTATCGGCAAGGAATTTATCGGAAAAGATCCTGTTGCGCTGGTTCTCGGAGACAATATTTTCTATGGTGCAAATCTTTCCAAACTTGTCCGTACAGCTGTCGCCAGGGAAAAGGGTGCTACCGTGTTCGGATACTATGTATGCGATCCGGAACGTTTCGGCGTAGTGGAATTCGATGCGGATGGCAAAGCAGTTTCCATCGAAGAAAAGCCCAAAAATCCCAAGTCAAACTATGCGGTCACCGGACTTTATTTCTATGATAACGATGTGGTGAGCATTGCGGAAAATATCAAACCTTCCGCAAGAGGAGAACTGGAGATCACTACCGTAAACAATGAATATCTGAAACGCGGTGACCTTCATGTGGAAACTCTGGGCAGAGGTTATGCCTGGCTGGATACCGGAACCCATGAAAGTATGCTGGATGCCGCAAACTTCATCCATACCGTGGAAGTGCGTCAGGGTTTGCAGGTGGCCTGTTTGCAGGAGATCGCTTTCGATAACAAGTGGCTTACCGCCGCAGAAGTGAGAGCCGGTATTCAGGATATGCTGAAAACTGAGTACGGTCAGTATCTTATGCGTATTACAGAAGGAAAATAAAATGCAGATCATTGATACAGCTATTGAAGAAGTGAAGATCGTTGTCCCCCAGGTATTCGGCGATGCAAGAGGTTATTTCTTTGAATCCTGGAGCGAGAGTAAATACAAAGAAGCAGGGATCGACTGCAACTGGGTACAGGATAACGAATCCAAATCCAAATTCGGCGTCCTCCGCGGTCTGCATTATCAGGCAGCCCCCTATACCCAGGCTAAACTTGTGCGGGTGATCGAGGGGTGCGTGCTGGATGTCGCTGTGGATATCCGCAAAGGTTCCCCCACATTCGGCAAACATGTCGCCGTGGAACTTTCCGCTGAGAATAAATATCAGCTTTTTGTACCCCGGGGCTTTGCTCACGGTTTTGTCGTTCTTTCTGAAAGTGTGGTATTTGCCTATAAGTGCGATAACACCTACATGCCTTCCCATGAACGCGGGATCGCCTTCAATGATCCTGCTCTGGGAATCGACTGGAAAGTGAAAGACGGCAGTTTCCTTCTTTCTGCAAAAGACAGCAAAAATCCCCTTCTTGCTGATGCTGAACTTTTTGACTACAACACCAGGGACTATTTGAAATGAAAGTATTGCTTACCGGCGGCAAAGGGATGCTCGGCAGAACCCTTTGTGCTGAATTGACGGATTTTGAAGTCATTCCCACTGACCTGCCTGAAGCGGATATTACCGATCCTGCCGGATTTGATGCTCTGCTCAAGCGGGAAAGACCTGATGCCGTGATTCACTGTGCGGCAATGACGGCTGTGGATAAATGCGAAACGGAGATCGATTTTGCATATAAATTGAATGCGTTCGGGACTGCGAATGTGGCAAGTGCCTGTCACCGGAACGGCATCCGTCTTATTGCCATTTCCACAGATTATGTTTTTGAAGGGGATGCAGACCGTCCCTATAATGAATTTGATATTCCTTCCGGCGGCAATACCGTTTACGGTAAAAGCAAGTATGCCGGTGAGGAAGCGGTGAGAAAGCACTGCCCGGATCATGTGATCTGCCGTATTTCCTGGCTTTACGGGGCAGGCGGTCCCAGTTTTGTACATGCTATGGTGAAACTTGCTGACGGTACAAGACCTGAACTCAAAGTGGTTGCTGACCAGATCGGCAATCCCACCAGCTGTCTTGCCGTTGCCCGTCAGATCCGCAATATCCTTAATCGCAGAGAGCTTGTGGGTACTTTCCATACCACATGCGAAGGGGAGGCTTCCTGGGCGGATTTCGCCTGTGAGATCTTCCGTATTGCCGGGATCTCCCAGAAGGTGACTCCCTGTACTACAGATGAATTCCCCAGACCTGCTCCCAGACCTGCCAACAGCAGACTGGATAAGATGATGTACCGCCTTGCCGGTATGCCCTCTATGCCTCACTGGAAGGATGCGCTTGCGGAATTTATGGCACTGGAGTTCAAATAAGAGACGTATTTCCGGAAATGCCGGAAAGAAAAGTGCATAAAGATAAAACGCATGTTTACAGTTTCATTGGTTACTTATCATCACCACCTGGCGGATATCCGTCAGGTGGTTGATGCAGTTTTAAACAGCAGCTGTACCTGCTTTTATATTGTGGATCACAGCCGTACCTCACTGCTGGGAACGCAGCTTTCTGCCGTCAGGGACGGGAGAGTCCGGTATATTTTCAGTAAAAACCGGGGATATGGTGCGGGACATAATATTGCCATCAGAGAAGCTGTAAACGGGGGAGCTTCCTATCATATCGTTCTCAATCCGGATGTAAGTTTTCTTCCCGGAACGCTGGAAAAAATCATTTCCTATATGGAAAACACGCCTGAAGTAGGGCTTGTGATGCCCAAGACTCTTTCCCAGGAAGGAGAGATACTGTATAATTGCAAACTTGTTCCTTCCCCCCTGGATCTTATCTGCAAACGTTTTCTCCCTTCCCGGATGAAAGAGAAACGTATGCATCATTTTATGATGAAAGATTTTGACTACAACAGAATACTGGATGTCCCTTATTTATGCGGGTGTTTTATGACATTGCGGTGCAGTATTCTGGAAAAGACCGGACTTTTTGATGAAAGATTTTTTATGTATCCCGAGGATATTGATATTACCCGGAGAATCTTTTCCGCCGGATACCGGACTGTTTACTACCCTGAAGCGGCTATCGTTCACCGGCATACTCAGGGGTCTTATCACAACTTCTACCTTTTCATGGTACATATTGTCAATATGATCCGTTATTTCAACAAATGGGGCTGGATCAATGACGCCGGAAGGGTGGCGATCAATCAAAAGGTACTTGAACTCAACAGAGAAAAAAGAATTTCCGCTGAGCATTGAGTACGGATCTCTCAAATAAAGAGAAACATTCCCAGATTCCGCAGAAAACCCTCTTTGCGGAAATGATTGTTCCAGAGAAAAATCCTTTTTTCCCAGTATCCCATCTGCCGGAATCCTGCCAGAGCATCAAGGAGACGTATATCTTCTTCCTTCAGCATATCTTTATGCAGTTGCAGGAAAGATGCCGCCTGATCCATGTTTTTATAAAGCCGTTCCCGGAGCGCGGGGATACCCTGTAAAAGTTTTTTCAGAAGAAAAGAGAAGCCGTACCGGGAGAATCCTATCACATTGGAGGTATGCTGCCGATACAATATTGCCGCTTCATCCACATAAATGATCCTTCCGGCAAATGCTGCGGCAAGAGTGATCCAGTGATCGTGCATCAATGCCTCTTTTGCCACGGGAAGGGCAAGGGAACGCAAAGAGTGATTGATCAGCATGGTATTGCCGGAAGCCATGTTCTGTACGATGATTTTCTGTAAAGTAAAATCGGTACGGTTCAGATGCTGGGAACGCATCATGGAAGGGGACAGAATATTAAGATTTTCGTCCGTTATGACCGAATCGGTAAAGACCATGATGGGTGTATTTTCCCCGTATTGTATCCGGGCTTTTTTATATGCCTCAAGAGTGATCTCTATTTTATTTTTCTTCCATACATCATCGTGGTCGCAGAACATGACAAGCTCGGATCGTGCCGCCTCCAGAAGACGTGCAAAATTCTCGCAGGCAGAGGCTTTGCCCTTTCCCAGAAAGCGGATCTTTCCGGGAAAGGAACGTATGTATCGGTTTATGATCTCTTCTGTGCGGTCTTCTGACATGCCGTCCCGGATCAGGATCTCAAAATCTGTGCAGGATTGCGCCAGAAGCGAATCCAGCTGTTCAGAAAGAAATCTTTCCGAATTATACGTTGCCAAAAGAATCTGGATCATACACATAAGGCATCATCTCTTACTGTTATTCAGGAATTGCTGGAAGAATACCAGTAGCGTTTTCTTGCTATTTTTTCTTCTTCCCCTTCCCGGAAGATCTGATAAAGTTTTCCGGAATGATCTATGCTCCAGATAAAGAACAGTCTTTCCAGGGCATGAGCTATGGAGCCGTCTGTTCCCAGAGGTTCCGGCGGGAAATCTTCATACTTCAGATCCAGGGAAAGCATCTCTTTCATGGCAGAGACATTTGCCCAGAACATACTGCCCTGGGGAAATTCGATCACAGGGAAATCCTTTTTGAGATCGATCTTTTTACCAAGTTTATCCAGGAATTTCTGGGCATATTCAATATTGCTGCCCCAGCCGGAGGGTTCTTCTTCCATCATAAGAAAATCTGCCGGATAAACGATCGCCGCCCCGTCATCCAGAAGAGCATAGATCCTTCTGAACCATTCAAGGTCACCGAAAAGATGGTCATAAATATATTTTGCCCATTTTGCATGAGCTTTTGTATGAAGACTCTTTTTCGTATGGATATGGCAGAAGTAATCATACTGGAGAAGATCTTTCCCGAAAGTACAGATCATGGGGGCAATATCCCGTCCCCGGTTGGGGGTGGCACGGATAATACATTTATCCAGATTGGGGATCTCTGCAAAAGAGGCAGTCACCACATCCTCCAGACGTTCCTTATTCTTTTCCGGCAGGGATACCAGAAGATCATATTTGAAGGGGATGATGGACAGATATTTATAGATCTCCGGAAGCATATCTGTATAATAACAATGCAGATGGATGGCTACTTTTTTAGCCTTGAATTTTCTTTTTTCCGGAACTTTTTCCGGTACAAGCAAGTGGATCTTCAACTGTTCTCTTGTCCTGTCGGTCAGAGCGTCAAATCTGTCGCAGAGATCTTTGAGATAGGCATCAGTAAGTCCTTTGGAATAATAATCCACAAGTGCGCAGGTATCCCCCTGTCTTACTTTCTGATTGAAAAAGAGATAAAGCGCATTGGGGAAGCGGGGGGAAGGGGTTCTGCCTTCTTTCCAGCCGGCAACGGTATAATGTGTCGCAGGATCCATACAGGAATATTTTACATCCTTATAGGTATCCTGATACCATTCCGGAACAAAGTAGGGAGATTTTTTCACAAGCTGCAGCTGGGCAGGTTTCGCTCCGGCTATATCCAGGGGAATATCAAAAAGAGCTTTGGATGTAGTATTCAAATTGGCATATCCGAACATTTGATCCGGTTCCAGATAGGTTCCTTCCGCCCATTCGTTCCAGGCATTGATAAAGATGAAACGGTCTTCTTCCGGACGGTGTTTCCGGGTATATTCAATATTGTATCTCAGCCATGTGTAATACCAGTAGGCGGAAAAACCATACCAGCTGTGGTAGGCTTTTCTTCTGGGGGTACAGTCCCATCCCAGCATGGCACCGCGGTAAACCGGGTGAGTGAATTTTTCCGTACAGCTTCTTCCGGAAATGATCTCATTCACATAGGAGGGATAATACATGATCTGGGCATTTTCCTTTGTGCATTTGAGTACATTGGGACTTGCGGTGTAGGCGGGAGGAAATTCCACTTCCCCGTCTGCTCCTTCCACAATGGCGGAGGCGGGGGAATTCATACAGCCGCGTACCACAAGAAGCCGGATTTTGCCGATACCGTTATCCATTGCCCACTGTCTCCATCTTCTGAAGGTTTTGGCAGCATCAGGCAGGGAGTCAGGGCGGTACACAAGAACAAGCGGTTCACCGTTGACACGGATATAACGGGGATCCATCACATACTTTTTCAGGTCTATGATATAGTCAATATCATCATTTTCATGTTTCTGGGAGATGAGAACATGCTTTTCCATTCCATCCCATGTACGGGTCCAGTTTTCATTTGCCCAGCAAAGGCAGAATTTCAAATCGATCTCCGGGTGTTCCAGAAGCAGATCCACCGGTTTTTCCATCAGTCGTTTGCCGGAGAACCAGTAATGGTAGATACAGAGACCGTAAAGCCCGTGTTTTTTGATCATTTTTGCCTGACGGTCAAGAGTCCGCCAGTCAGAAAGATCGTAATATCCGATATCCTTGTGCGGTTCTCTGGGCTGATAGTGGGAAGGATACTGGGGTTTTGCTTTTCTTGTATTGGTCCATTCGGTAAAGCCCTTTCCCCACCATTCATCATTTTCCGGGAATGTATGGAACTGGGGCAGATAAAATGCCAGTGCCTTGATGTCTGTTTTGAGAGTGCTGAAATCTTCATCGGCTTCGTAAAAAGATTCATAAGAATTTGCAGATATTCCGTTTGTTCCGAAGAACCGCTGAGCATCAGACCAGGCTGCTGCGGGATCCGGGGACTGTTCATACATGCTGCTGCGCGTATGTACAAAATCCGAAACTTTCCGGATCGCAGCTTTTACTCCGTCCTTTCTGGCTGTCTGCCAGAATGCCGGTACTTTACCAACCATGTTTCGGAGGTTCTCTTTATTCATCGCCATCCGTATAACATTTCCAATTTTTGTGTTTTTCATTAAACTTTACCTTGCTTCTTTGCTGTCAGGAAATTTTTTTTCTCCTGACAAATTACAGAAAGAGGATCTCAGAAATCTTTCCCCTGACTCCTCTTTCCGGCATTTTTCCATTGCTGCCGCAATATTTTATTTCTGTTTTCCCTGATGCTTTACTTTCATATACTTGCAATGAGAGAATTTGCAAACAGATTTCTGTCATCCTGCCAAAGTTCCATGACATCTGTCAGAGGTGCTGCGAATTGGTCCACAGCCCCCATGGCATCTGCCAGAGCATCATCAGCAATGAGTCTTTCATTGCTGTAAACTGCTCCATCGGCGATATGCAGATAAGCCGTATTCCCGTCTTCCACAAGAGTATAAGTTCTGCTGCCGTAACTCAACGGCTGGTTCCAATTCAATGTTCCGGCAAAATTACCGTCGATTGCCAGATACATGAAATCATAATATTCCTGTTCTCCGCTGTAGGTGGAGGCGAGGGCATAAGTGCCGCCTGACATGGAATCCGATACGGAAACGGTGATCTGACCGCCATACATATTTTCCCAACCTTTTATAAGAGGCTCATACGCAGAAACACTCTGTGTCAGATCCAGAACGATATTTGCCCCGTTCTGGGCAATGATGTTGCCTTCGAGCAGGTTGAAGGTGCCTGTAAGAACGGAACCTGCTCTTGCATCAAGTAAAGCTCCGCTGTGGAGCAGACCGCCGACAAGAAGCCCGCCGTTATTGACAATAGCGTAACTGTCTTCCCCCATCGTGAGGTTGGTAAGGCGTGATGCCGATGTCACCTGTACAGAAGCGCCCGACCCCATAAGGACAACATCGGTTGCCGAGTCGGTTTTGCCCAGAGCCATCTGCCCGCCTGCCATCAAGGTAACATTGCTTGCCTGTCCGTTGGAACAGGGAAGGGTGGTGATGCCTCCCATGACTGTAAACTGGTCATTGAATACAAGCAGTCCGCCATTGTGGACAACAACATCCTGTACGTTTCCGCCGCAGATTTCAACAGTTCCGCCCTGATAAATCTGAACATTTTTTGCATAAGCATTGTTTTCTTCCACAATGGCATGGCCTCCAGCGGAAACCGTAAGTTCTTCCACAAATCCCCCGCTGGAAACGGTAAGAAGTCCCACTTCTTTCAGATCCACACTGCTTGCGGATCCACCGCTGTGGATCCAGATATAACCGGTACTTACGGCGGTAAGATTTTTCGCCATACCGCCATTTTCAATATAGATCTCCCCGTCTGTATCCACATAACTGCTTTCCAGATACCCGCCGTTGGAAACGTTGATCTGTCCGGATGTATGATTGCTCAGATTGCAGCCTGTTCCGCCGGAATGGAGCTGAACGACCCCTGCCGAACCGGAATTGCGCGGTTCAATATATCCGGTGATATAAAGATCTCTTGCCATACCGCCGGAATACACTTCCACATAGGTATTCGTATCGATCACGCCGTTGGTGAATTTTCCATTGACGATCTCATAACTTCTGCCCGCAGACATATACTGGATGTCTGTTTCCGGACGCAGTTCCATAACCAGACGGACTTCCGAATCTTTACATTCGATCCCGGAAACGGTTGTACGGTCGCCCTTGATATAAAGTTCCGCCCCGGTATACAGATCGATCCTTTCCCCGGTACCGCCATCGCTTATGGTAACGATCCCGCCGGAATAAACCGATGTATGCAGCAGGTCACCGCCATCTTTGGCAACAACGGTTCCCCCGTTCATTACTGCGGTTTTATAACTTTCGCCTCCCTCGGTCACTTCCATAAATACTCCGGAATGGATGACTGTATTTACCACGGTTCCATCCTCGGTCACATTTACTGTTCCGCCGGAAATATTGTTGTTCTGTGCTGTTGCGTCATCCTGTACCAACAGACCTCCGCCTGTCATTTCAATACAGTCGGCAATACTGCCGGAAGATATGGCAAGGTATCCGCCTCCCATACGGAGGTTTTCCACATAAGCACCTTCCGCCGTGATAAGTCCGCTGTTCATTACTGCACTGCTTACCAGTGTACCGTTGGAGGCGGCAATGGTTCCGCCATTGAGAACCGTATTGCAGATCTCTGCTCCTCCGGTGGCGATAAGGATATTGGCTGAGTTCAGGGTTTTATTGCTCAGATTCACTGCGGTTTCTGTCACAATGTTATTGGTGTGCAATACGGCACTTCCGGGATTTCCTGCATAACTCACATTGAGATAAAGGATCCCGTTTGCGATGGAAAGGGAATAATCCGCATTGCCGTTGCGTAATGCCGGACCGTTTACCGTAAGGTTCCCCAGAAATCTGTCGCTGCCGCCCAAATTACCGTATATACCGATTTGTCCATTGAAGGAGGAGGCATTGCCGGCAAGAGCGTAACTGCCGCTGCGCTGCCCCGGCTCATTGACCCGGACATACAGGGTGGGGGTGGAAAGGGCGGAGAGAGAGTCAAGCATGACTTCCGTCTGCTTGTTTTTGGAAGATACTTCCAGAATGAAATAAGCATTCTTTGTATCAATATTCCCTTTTGCGTAAACTTTTCCGGCTACCTCCACTGTACCGGAGACCAGGGCACCGTCATAGATCGTAAGCGAGGCATCTTCATATACTTCCACTCCATGGACCATGCCGCCGGAACCCACTCCCAGAGAGGCACCTTTATTCACCTCTGTGGAATAGGCACTTGCTCCCTTGTAAACATGCAGTCCGCCGTTGGCTTTGATCTGTGTATTGTTGGCGGCAGCCCCGGAGGAAAGAATGATAGCCCCCCAGGTGCCGATTTGGCTTTCATCAATATAACCGCCGCCCCAGACTGTCAATGCCCCGGCGTAACCGATGGCTGTTTTGGAGGCAGTTGCACCCAGACCTACCCCCAGAAAACCTCCCTGGTTTACTGTGGTTTCACAGGCACTTGCCCCGCTGTAAACATGCAGTCCGCCGTCAGAATTGATAATGGTATTGCTTGCAGCGGCCCCGGAGGAAAGAATGATAGCCCCCCAGGTATTGATGGTATTGTCAATGACTTTTCCGCCGCCCCATACGGTAACTTCCCCGGCATAGCCGATGGTGGTATCATAAGCTGTTGCTCCAAGTCCGATACCGAGGAAACCACTTTGGTTTACTGTGGTTTCATACGCTTTCGCCCCGTTGTAAACATGCAGTCCGCCGTCGGAATTGACAATGGATTTGCTTGCGGCGGCTCCGGAGGAAAGAATGATAGCCCCCCAGCTGTTGATGACGTTATCTACAATATTTCCGCCGCCCCATACGGTAAGTTCCCCGGCGTAACCGATGGTCGTATTGGAGGTGAGGGCACCCAGTCCCACTCCCAGATAACCGCTGCGGTTTACTGTGGTCTTCCGTGCGTATGCTCCGCTGGAAACATGCAAGGCTCCGTTGGAATTGATAATACTGTTTTCAGCGTAACCGGCACTGAGAAGGTGGGCAGCTCCCCCGCTGTTCATTACTGTATTGAAGATCCCGCCGCCGGAATTGACATACACAGTGTCTCCTTTTCCGAGAGTACTGCTGAATTCTATACCGTTAATGTATTTTGTACTCATTTTTATTTATCTCCTGCTTGATGTTTTTCTTCAGTCTGGAACTCAGTTCTTTTTCTCTTCTGGGGAAACTTCTTTGAATGAGGGTATCTTTTTGATCGTATTGATGACCTGTTCCGCAGAGATGAGTTTCGTACATTCAAAGTGCCGGTCTGTTCCTTTGTGACGGGGACACCAGAGAAAATCATAATGATCGAAATCTTCCCGCATATCGTTCCAGCAGGAGTGACAGGCATGATAATTGATCACACGGTAAGGTGTGGCAAATTCATTGGTGGGGTGGGTAAAGCCGGAGATCATCACAACCGGAACCTTGCATCCCCATGCCAGCCATGCCAGACCGCTGGAAAGCCCGATGAAGAAATCTGCATCTTTAATGAGGTTGATCCTTTCCTGCAAAGGAATATCCCCTGTAAAGTCTTCCGCCCCATAGGGAATGAAATTCCAGTGCAGACCTGTACCGTGTACTTTTGCCTTGTCGATGCAAAGCACTCTGTAATTGTTCTTCTTCAGATAATCCACTACGGTCATCCAGCCGAAAGGATTGTTCCAGAATTTTGCCTGACTGCTTGCCTGGGCAGCGATGCACACATATTTTTCCTTGATCTTCCGGGGGGCGGAAAGATCAAAACGGGGAGGAATATCCTGGGGATCCACATCAAGGATGTAACCGGCAGTACGGTGCAGACCGATATAACGGAAGTCGATGGGCTGGTTGTCAATATCCCCTTTGAAAAAGAGACCCATGAAATAACATGCGTAGGGTTTGTACCGGACGGTTTCCTCTTTGGTGATAAAGGTGATGTCCGGATACTGGTTGCGGACAATATCCGAGGCAAAAGGTGACATGACACAGATCAGACGGCATTTGTGTTTCTGCTGGAAACGTTCCACATAACTGAACCAGCCGATACTGTCTCCCAGTGTACCCACAGGAAGCTGGATCATCACTTCCCTGTCTGCCGCATTGTAATCATGTTCAAAGATAGGTTTATCCTCTCCTTTTCTGAAAATCAGAAGGCGGAAGCGGATGAAAAACTTTTTCACACTGGTGACAAATGCTCCGGGCTGAACGTCTGCGGAGAAAAGCACTACACCTGTTTCAATGTCCAGAAATGTGACTCTGTACTCTTTCCCGTTCTGGGGGATCAGTACCCGTATCCCGTGATTGAAGTCAAATTTGATCCCTTCCACAGCATCCTGTGTGGGGATCTCCGGAATTTTTCCGTAAGTAGTTTCCTGCTGAGGCTGTTCTGCTGATGCTGGAGCAGGTGCTGTTGTCCGGTTTGTGGCGGGGGCGGAAGGGGAAACCTGACTTTCCACCGTATTTTTTTCATTATTTCCTGCGGAGATCTGTGTGGAGGTATCCCAGGAATCGTTGATGGAAAATTGCGGAACATCCGCAATCGGCTTGAAGCTGAATTCTTCTGTGCTCATTTTTTCTCCTTTTTGTATGTTTTTCTGTTATATGTTTATTTCGTTATTTTTACAGTTTATGTGCTGCCTTCAGCTTTGATTCAGGATAATGATATAATTAATATAACGCGCGTCCGCGAATAAGTCAAGTGTCACGGAAATGTATATTTCCGGAATTTTCTCCCGGCAGGCGGTTTTCTGCCGGAAACAAAAAAGAAATCTGTGCTTGTATTTACGGATAAATGTGATATATTACTTTCCGGAGGAGTGTGTTTGGACGTCAGAATATATCCTTTGAACAGGATCCGGCGTTTGAATACAGAAAATATGCGATGGAAAGAAGGTCTGCATAAAATAAAAACAGGGATCCGGCGTAAATAATATTCTGAATTATAACTTTTTTTGTTTTCAGTGGTTT
This sequence comes from Victivallales bacterium, assembly GCA_045612485.1. GTDB lineage: Bacteria > Verrucomicrobiota > Lentisphaeria > Victivallales > UBA1829 > RGIG5327. Next base: position 46,125 of record JAZKZE010000043.1, read on the forward strand.
GTGTTTGGATGACTTGTAGTTTGTTTCCCCGGTTTTGTATTGTGCGGAATATTATGAAAATTGCAGGGAATGTTGTTGAAATATCCTGTTTTGAAAATAATTATAAATATATGATATGAATGGAAAACTGACAATGGAACTTGAAAAGAAACCTGTTCAAGTCCAGCCGGAGTTTGCAAAAAATCATGGCGGAACTGAAAATGAAAAGAGTGCAGCTCTTCCGGAGAACTGCGGGGATTTGACTGTGTTGGAACAGGCGGGTTCTTCTTACAGGGAATTGCTGGAAATCAAACTTTCTGTCGAAAAAGAAAATGCTTCGTACCGGAGGAAAATAGAGCTGCTCAGTAAAATGTATGCCTCCATGCAGCAGTTGCTCCGTGAAAGGGAAGAGGTCCTCAGAAAAGTGGAAAATTGGCAGGATCATGTTCCAGGGATCCTGAAAGTATATAATGAGAAACTGGAAGATGCCGCAGAGGCACTTGCTGAAACAAAAGGCAGACTTTCTGAAACAAAAGGCAGACTTGCTGAAACAGCTGACCGGCTGTCCGGCACAGAACGGCTTCTCGGGAATGCACAGGAAAGACTTGCCCTTGCAAAGGATCTTCTGAACGCTGCTTCTGAAAGAGAAGCGCAACTGAAGAAGGAAAGCAGACGCCGTTTCCTGCGGATGGTGGATGATTTGTTGCAGGATTCCGGTGCAGTTGTCCGTTCCCTTATGGATGCAAACAATATTCTGAATTCTGATAAGGCGGATATGACCGCTTATGCAGTAGCCCAGGCATTGAAAGTCTGTCAGGAAAAAGATCTGTTTTTCACTCCGTTACGGAAGATCGTGCGTTTTGCAGAACGTGTATTCCGCAGACCCATAAGAATTTATGAATATCTGTTAGTAAAAAAATCTCCTTTCTTTGATGCACAATGGTACAGTAAGACCTATTCTGTTCCTGAAGGAAAAGACCCTGTGGAGCATTATCTTACAGAAGGCTGGCTTTTGCGCTATGATCCCTCGCCACTGTTTTCCACCGGAAAATATCTGGATACATATACTCATATCAAAAGCAATCCGCTTGTACATTTTCTGGAATACGGACGGGTGCAGGGGTATATTGCCGGGCCGCTCGTGACTCCGGAGTATGGAGATTATCAGCTTTTGAAGGATTCTCCCTTTTTTGATGCCTCCTGGTACGCCCGGACTTATCCTGACGCAGCAGAATGTACCTCAGATGTACTCAGCCATTTTCTTTTGTACGGCTGGAAGGAGAAAAGGGATCCTTCCGCCTGTTTTTCCACAGCATATTATCTTGCAGAGAATCCGGACGTAAAGGAAAATCCCCTTGCCCATTATCTGCGGTGCGGCAGATATGAGATGCGCAAAGGTGGAAAAACAGATATTTCTGCCGCAGGTTTTGAGCTTGTTTCCCTGGGATTGTTTGATCCCGCCTGGTATCTGGAAAAGAATCCCGGTGCCGCCGGCAAGGGTGCATGGATGCACTTTGTAACAGAAGGCTGGAAAGAGGGAAGAGATCCTTCTGCACTCTTTTCCATGGCAGAGTATTACGCAAAATATCCTGAGGCGCAAGGGGAGAATGCCCTTTTGCATTACTGGAACAGGGAACGGGAAAAACTTTTGAAGGAAGAAGTTTTCGATGTAAGAAAATATGAATTGCCCGCGTACTGTGATGCGGAAAAACCGGAAATTTCTGTAAAGCAGGAAGTTGCTGCGGAAACGGAAGATGTTGAAACATATAAAGATCCTGTTGAAAAACTTTTCAGGGAATCTTTCTACTTTGATGAAAAATGGTATGCGGAAACGTATCCGGACATTGTGGCCAGCGGCAAGGATCCGTTTACGCATTATCTGATCACCGGATACAGAGAGAGCCGGGATCCGTCAGAATATTTCCATACAGCAGATTATCTTGCCGCAAACCCGGATCTGCCTGCCAATATCAATCCTCTGGCACATTATCTTCAGAACGGTATCAGGGAAAAACGCCGTCTTTTCTGCGTTCCCCCGTTGAAGCCTGCGGAATATGTGATTGCGGAGAGTACGGGACTTTTCGATAAGAAGTGGTATATGAAACGTTATCCGGATCTGCCTGCAGATATAGATCATCTGGATCATTTTATGCAGACCGGGAGTATGGAAGGACGGGAACCGTCTGAAAACTTCTCTGTGAATGCGTATAACAACTACAATCCGGATATTAAATTTTCTCCTGCAAATCCTTTTACACACTTTATTTTCAACGGAATATTGGAAAACCGGAAATATGAGCAGAAATTAAGTGACATGGATGTTTTGAACAGCTATCGTCAGCTGGCGGTTTCTCCGGTTCTTTATGATAAGGATCATTCAGAAAGTCTGCCTTATTCTGCAAAGAAGACGATCGCAGTGCATCTGCATCTGTGTTATACGGATATGGCGGAATATTTTGTGAAATATTTCCGTATGATCCCGCAAAAGTTTGATCTTTATATCTCTCTGCCCATGTCTGATCAGACGCAATATTTTGAGGAATTTTTCCGGGACAGACTGCCTAATGTGGATAAAGTTGAAGTGGTAAAGACCGTCAACCGCGGAAGGGATATAGCTCCCTTTGTGGTTACATTCGGTAAAAAACTTATGCAGTATGACTGGATCTGCCATGTGCATACCAAACGCAGTCCCCATGCCGGAAAACTTTCCGGCTGGCTGGATTACATCATGGAGCATCTTTTCGGTTCATCCCGTCAGCTGGAGTATATTTTCTCCCTTCTTGAGCAGAACGTGAGAATGATTTTCCCGCCTGCCTACAAGCATCTGGATTATGATGAAACAGGATGGGGCAGAAATTTTGTCCTGTTCAGGGAAGCTCTTGAAAAATATCCTGCATTGAATATCAAATGGTTCCCCTCATTCATCGAATTCTCTCACGGCAGTATGCTGTGGGCGAGGGGTTCTGCCATGAAGGGCTTTCTGGATCTTCCCTTCACCTATGATGATTTCCCGGAAGAACCTATTGATTCGGATGCTACTCTTGCTCATATCCTTGAGCGTTTGACATTGCTTCAAACGGTCGGTTGCGGGGATAAAGCCAATATGTTTTTCCTGAAAGATGATCTGGATGATTATGTCAGATACAATATGATGCAGGAAAAATTACAGCAGTTTGAGTCCATGTTTGCCGGAAACGGGGAAAATGATCAGAAACTTGTTTTTGTTTCCCATGATTCCGATAAAAGCGGCGGGCCGATCCTTGCCTTGCATATTGCCGAAACCCTCCGGAAGATGAAGTATAAACTTTACATCATCATTCTGAAGAAAGGGGAATTGTTCGGGGAATTTGAAAAGCAGGGGACAGTCCAGGTTTTTGATCCGGACAATATGGATAAACTGAAAAATACCATACCCGTATTGAAGAAAGCCGGTTTCCATAATGTACTTTTCAATACGGTTTTAAGCGGTTCGCTTGCTCCTATGTTCAAACAGGAAAAATTCAATACAGTATCCCTGATCCATGAAATGGGTTTTTCCATTGAGCATTATCAGTGGCAGAACCATGCAAGACAGGTGATCGACGGCAGTGATAAAATCGTCTTCCCCTCTCGTGTCGTTGCCGATTCCTGGAAGGAAGCAAAATTGGAAGTGCCGGAAGAAAAGCAGCTCATCAATCCCCAGGGGGATTACTGGAAGAAAAATAAATCCCGGCTCTGGAAAAAAGAGGAGGTACGCAAAGAGGTTTGTGAAGATCTTCTTCTGCCGGAGGATTGCCGGATCGTACTTGCCGCGGCTCTTGTGGAAAAACGCAAGGGGGTGGAGGCTTTTGTGGAAACTGCGGAAAAATTTGCCGCAAAAGATCCGGATGTATATTTTGTATGGATCGGAAGTACTCCTGACCGGCTTGGTGCTTTGCCGGAACTGGCAGAGAAAATTGACAGATTGCCCAACTGTATCTTTACCGGATTCAGAAAAGAACTGGATAAGTATATGGCGGCGGCAGATATTTTCTTCCTGCCTTCTCTGGCAGATCCTTTCCCTGCGGTATCTCTGCTTGCCACAAGTCAGGCTACGCCTGTTGTTCTTTGTGAAGGATATACCGGAAGTGCAGATTTCTGCCGGAATTTTGATGCAGGAATGGTCAAAGAATACAGTACGGAGGCTTTTGTTTCGGAAATAGAGAAACTTCTCTATGATGAAAAACTGCATGAAAAAGTAAGTCAGCAATCTCTGGATTTCAGCAGGAATTTCCATTCCATGCGGCAGTATCTTATAGAATTGCTTTCACTTTATCCGGGAGGATTGAAAAAAGTTTCCTGTATCGTTCCCAATTATCAGTATGAAAAATATCTGCCGGAACGTTTGAACAGTGTATTGAGTCAGGATTATCCCATCTATGATATTGTATTCCTGGATGACTGCTCTCGGGACAAGAGTCTGGAAGTGGCGGAAAAGATCCTGTCCGAAGGGGGGATCGACTATACGGTTCTTCCCAATACAGTCAATTCCGGCTGTGTGTTCCGGCAGTGGTTCAAAGGCATCGAAGCTGCCAAAGGGGATTTTATATGGATCGCGGAAGCAGATGATGCCTGTTCTCCGGAATTTCTGCAAAAAACCGTACCGGCGTTCAGTGATCCTGATGTGAACCTGAGTTATGCACAGAGCTGTCTTATGGACGGGACTGGCAAAGTATATAACAGTAATTTCAAGAGCCATACGGATAATATTTCCCGCAGCAAGTGGCTTCAGCGTTATATTGCCCCCTTTGATCTGGAGATCAATGACGGTCTGGCGATCAAAAACACCATTCCCAATGCCAGTGCCATCCTTATCCGTAAATCGGCGTGCGGCAAGATCAACAAGGAGTTTCTTTTTGAGTTCAAAGTTGCCGGGGACTGGGTATTTTATGTGGAATTGCTGAAAGGGGGGAAGGTGGCATTCACTCCGGAGATCCTCAATTATTACCGCAGACATAATGTTTCGGTGGTCAATAAAAATCTTACCCGGAATCTGCAGGAGATCGAGAAGATCCATGCGTATCTTCTGAAAAACTTTGTTTTGAACAATTCCACCATCCTTGCCATGAAGGAGGAGTACTATGTAAATTACAACGGGCTGCCTTCGGAAGGATTCACACCCACGTTGAAATATGAAGATTTCCTCCGGAATGAAGAGGGGAAATTGTGCATGTTTGTAACCGATGATCTGAAGAAGAACAGATTTGTTTTGCCGGGATTTTTGAAGCGTTGTGCGGAAAAAAATGAAGTGAGACTTATTTATGCCGGGGATGCTGTCATTGATTATGATTTCCTTGCGGAAGTTCTTCCGGAAAATGTGGCATTCCGCCGTCTGGAGGATCTTATGGCAGAGAAACAGCAGAACCGGAAAAGCGGGATTGTTGTTGTAACGGAACTATCCTCAGGAAAGAGCCGGGACATTATCAAACAGCTTGGTTTCCTGATTTCCGGTAATGATGCGATCATGGTGTATGACTCGAAAAGCATGGCGGCACTGAAACAGCCTCTTCTCAAAGAGCTGGATAAATTCCTTTCCGGAAGTTTTGAAGGTGGCAGCCGTAAAAAGGTCACAACCTATTCCCTTTGGGAGTAAGAAAAGTCTGAATATACAAATGAGGGGTGTTGCAAAACCGTAACAGGATCGCAACAGCCCCAATAAAATATGCAAATCGGGTTTCAAGCCCCGTCGGGACGCAGGAAAAAAACGCAACACAGGTGTTCATCTCCCTCACGGGAAATAATAACAGATTGTATATTTCCATCCCTATCCGACAGATTTTTTTTCCTGCATCCCTGCGGGACTCCATTCGTAATGGGATACATACCAGTACTTGAAACCCCGGGCTGGACTCTACCATTCCTGCGGGACTTGTCATATACTTTTGTTTCCGGGTTCAGGCAGAGTTTCCTGATCGTTTAGTGGAATATACATGAAAAATATGGGATCACTGTGATTTTATCCAAAAAAAAGGACTGCCGCAAATGGAATATCTGCGGCAGCCTTTCCTGTTTATGTAATGGAATAGATCAATAGGGGGTTGTGTACCATGAGCCGCTGGGGCTTCTCTGGGGTTTGAAGCCTTCAGCAAAACGGCAGGCACCGTATCTGTTGGTATATTTGGTGATGTTTCCGGAATAGGTCACATAATTGGCATAGACACTGCTGCCGCCGCCATGACGCAGATGAGGAGTATATTTGTTTACCTGACCGCCGGGAAGCTGGGGCTTCTGACCATTCCAGAGAGCCATATAACTGCCGGGAGCACCGGAGGCATCCTGAATAAAGGCATAACGAGCCGTAGCGACATTACCATATACCCCTGTATCGGCAAAGACACAGAGTTTATTGATATAAGGACTTTTATCCATCATGGCTCCTTTCAGACGGACAAGGGAGGGATAACTGTTATGGCCGCCGAATGTGGATAAATTAAAACCATATTGTGTTCCATATTCCATAGTTCCGGAATCCGAAAATCCCCGGACTGTTTTTCCGGTAGAGGGACAGGTATAGACTTTACCGTATTTTACATACCCGAATGTGTTATACATATACACCCATTGGCTTGCTACTCTGCCTGTACCGTCTGTATATACATGCCCCGCACCGGGAGTCTGGTATCCCATCAGCCAGTCCTTGTTATCGTTTCTGTAAAACTGGAACCCCATCCCGATCTGTTTGAGATTGCTTTTACAGGCTGCATCATGTGCTGTACTGCGGGCTTTTTTCAGGGCTGGCAGAAGCATACTTGCAAGGATGGCGATGATGGCAATAACGACAAGAAGTTCGATGAGTGTAAAACTGTTACGTCGCATAATATACATTATGTTACCTCCTCCGGGGTTGTTTTTGTTCTTTTTATTATTTTCATTCTACCTGAATTTTTCATTTCACGCAGGATATATCCTCGTATTGCATCACATAATGTATATTATGCGACACTGCACACAGAAAAAAAGTTTATTTTCTATGTTCTTTTGTGGTAAAAAACCGTTCTTTTCAGAAGGAATATACTTCAATAATTTGAAAATGCAAATAAAATACACTATATTATCCCGACAAATTACCGTATAAAAAGCGACAGAGGGGTGAATTATGAAAGAAAAGACCTGTCTTTTTACAAAAAAGATTACGGAAAATGAAAAACTCAAAGAAGTTTCTTATGCCGAACACCTTCATCTTACTAAAACTTCTCTCAATACTATTCTTTTTCTTGCTTACGGGGAAACTTTAAGGAAAAAACGCGGCAGAAAACTTCTTCCCAAAAGAGGAAATAGGGAAAGTTCTTCCCGCTGGGTGATCTATGAAAACCTTTCCGGAAACGGTTTTGCTGAAATTTCCGGTCACAAGCATCCTCTTCAGGCAGGGGATGCAGTCCTTCTGCAACCTTTTGCCGATGCACTGTTCTATCCGGAGGAGGGGCAGACTCTTTCCGGCAGATATATCTGTATATATGACAGCATGGTCAAAGTCGGAGGCCAAGCGGT
>JAZKZE010000044.1:0-39532 GCA_045612485.1 Victivallales bacterium
GTAATACTGGAACATCAATGCAAAGGGGAACAATCTGTAGGCATCCGTAAAGATATTCCATGCCTCCACCATTTTTTCCGCATATTTTCCCCAGACAGGCAGTGCCAGGGAACGCAGAAATTCTTCTTTCCCGCCTTTGAAATCCTCAAAGGCAAGACGGCCGCAGGCCCGTTCCATAAGTCCGGGGAAGTTCCCGATATACCAGGACTGCATCACACTGTTTACATTAAGTTTATACATTTCCCTGTACTTATTATAAGCGATCTCCGGAACGGGAATATAAGGTACGGGTGTAAGTTCATGGCCGCATCCCAACTGGAGTTTCGCCCCCGTAAGTCCGTTTTTACGCTGAAGGGCAGCTTCTTTATATCTTTCCGCAGGGCCTTCATAGGAAACCCAGTAATCCCCGGCAAGATGTTTTTTCCCCAGCTGGATCTTTTCCCCGCCGGACTCAAAGTTGAACTGTGCGATGACTTCCGGGGGCGTATATTCTGCAAATTTCCTGCACCAGGATGCAAGGGGGGCGGGATGCGGCATATAGTACCAGGCGATGAGTTTTGCATCAGGGGAGCCGGCTTTGATCCCGTCGGAAATGGCTTGCAGAGCTTTCTGCATGATCTCATTCTTGCTCAAAGCACATTTATCCTGACAGGGCAGAGGCTTTTCATCATGGGAGAAATTTGCAGAAGGACAGGTGGTGGGACGCTCGCCATAGACAATATCCACAATACCGCCCAGAGCAGGAATGGAAGAAAAAACACTTTTTGTGATCTCAAAAAGATACTGCTGTGTTTTCTCTGAAGCGGGACAGAAACAGTTTCTTCCTTCCGCTTTTCCTTTCAGCATAAAAAGTTCCGGATGACTTTTATAAAGTTCATCGTCATCGGGCAATGCAAAGGGTTCGATCATAAAAAGCCAGACTTTCACGCCGTATCTGCCGCACTTTTCCGCGACCCGGGCAAGTTTTGCCAGACGTTTTTCTCTCTGCGGATCTGCCTTTGTAAAGGAACTTATGCCCAACTCCCGCAGCTGGGTGACAAGCCAGATACCATTGATCCCGTCCCGGGCAAGCGTTTCCAGATAGGCATCCGGATAATAGTCGATATCATCCAGAAGTTCATCTGTATTTAACGGCCACCTTTTGATAGGGCTGAAGGGACATCTGCCCAGACGGACGGAAAGGAAGGGTTTTCTTGTGATACTTTTTGCTTCTTCCGGAAATATACCGCCATTGGAACAGAAGAGATCAATAAATTCATAAAGTCCCCTCCGGATCCCTTCCGTGTCATTGGCGGAAACCGTACAGGAATTCCCGGAGAAAGATAAAGTATATTCTTCAAAAGTTCCGGTACTTTTTTTAACGGTTTTCAGGCAGTAGCCCTTATCTTTTTCTTCTGTATAACCGCCTCCATTTATATAACGGCGGCAGCTTTCATACGCTGTTTCCAATACCTTTTTTTCATCCGGAAAATCTGCTTGCAGATACCAGTTTCCATAGGTCATATTTTCTTTTCTGTCCGGAAAAAAAGGGACAGAAAACTGCTTCATTTCTTCCACAAAGGGGAAATTAAGGTCCGGAAGAATATTTTCTTTTTCCATGATATTTTTCTTCTTTCAGAATTTGAATTGGGGGAGATACGCTTTATGGGCGGCAAGCAGTTCATCGGCAAGTTTTTCCGCTGCAAATTTGTTGGTCAGCATAGGGGAAACCATCATAGCTTCCACTACTTTATTTCTGTCCCCTGTCATTGCCGCTTCCACGGTAAGCTCCTGTTCCCTTACGATCGCCTCCATAAAGGGGCGGTAGGCAGCAGGGATCTCTCCGGCAAAATGGGGAATGATCCCCCCTTTGGATACGGTAGCCCATGTTTCCACGACCGCATCCATGGGAAGATTGCTGATCTGTCCTCTGTTGGGGATACTTGCAATGATCCTTCTTGCCTCTCCGGTACACAAGCCGACAACTGCATCCGCAAGAGTTTCTCTGGAACGCTGTTTCATTTCAGGAAGTTCCACGCCCGTTTCCAGTCTTTCTGCCAGTTCTTCTCTTCTCTCCTGTTTGCGTTTCGGGCGGTTGGGGAGAACGCCTTTCCTCCGGACATTGAGTTTATCCAGATACTCGGGAGAACTGTTGAAGAAGGGGAAATTTTCACACATGTGCGGGGCTCCGGCGGCAGGGAAAGCACATCTTCCATATTGATCAAAAAGATGGAAATTGATGTAATAAGGATATTTTTCCGCTCCGGTCTTGTTGGCTTCCGCCTTCTTAACTTCATCATCCACGGTTCCTGAAAGCCGTTCTTCCTTGCAGGCATCTTCAAAGGCGATGTAAGAAGAGAGGGAAAGTTTTTCCATGGGATCTTTTATCCCTTTGCAGAAAAGATCTGTGAGAAGGGTAAAATGGTTCACCCCCATACAGGTACCGTCCACATCGCTGAAATTTTCCAGATGAAAATATCTCTGCATAAAGCCCAGAATGGCAATATACTCATGGCAAAGCCCGCAGCATTTCACCATACCGGATTTATTTACGGCTCTGGTAAGCTGGGTAAGGGGATTGGTCACATGGAGCAGTGTGGCATCCGGACAGAGGCGTGTCATATCCTTTGCAATATCCAGAAAAACAGGGATATTTCTCAAAGATCTTGCGATCCCGCCGGGGCCGACCGTATCACTTACCGTATGATAGACGCCGTATTTTTCCGGTATGGTATAATCAAGATGCATTGCCTCAAAACTTCCGGTGGAAATGGAAACGATGACGACATCGGCGTTATCCAGAGCTTCCTCTCTTGTTCCGGTACGGATCGACCATTTGCTGTCAAGCCGTTTATTGAGTTCCTTCAGATATTTTTCTGTGATGAGCATACTGGAGGGGTCGATATCCACAAGTACGATCTCGGAACCCTGCAGGGATTTTTCCATAAACATATCGGAGGAAAGGCGGGGTGTCCACAATACACTTCCTCCGCCGATAAAGGCAATTTTGTAACTCATTTTCTTCCTTCTTTTTTATATATCAATACCAGCGTAAATTTTTGCTTGAAGAGAAATGGACGAACCGTACATTTCCTGAGAGGAAGGTTATATTGGCACCTCCGCCGTGGGTCAGGGGAAAGGGATTCTGATAAAGATTGGGTCTATTGTCATTGCTTGCCATCTTCTGACAGGCGAACTGGGTATCACCCAGCAATACAAGGGGGCCTTTCTTTGCCTGCAGGGGAAGGGATGCCGCAGGAAGATTGTTTCCTCTGGTAAGTCTGGTGGGGCCGTAGTGCCCTGTCTGATTCGGCTTGGAGATATCCAGTCCTATTCCATAATAATTCCAGCCGTAGCCCAGCCACATGAAGGAGGTTCCCCGCGCAACATCAGGATTGCTCCTTGTTGCAGGGCATGACCAGGGGCCCTTCAACGTATTGCTTTTTCCTGTGGTATAAGGATAAAGATGCCCGAACCAGAAGCGGTAAGCATAAACTTCCGGAGCATCCGGCGGGGTCTGCATACTGGAAAATGGTATATAGTCCCTGTAATCCCCGGCGTACATGGTAACGCCGAGATAGATTTGTTTCTGATTGCTGATACAGGCTGCTCCGTATGCCTTTTTCCTTGCATTGGATAGAGCCGGAAGCAACATTCCGGCAAGAATGGCAATGATGGCGATAACTACCAATAATTCAATAAGTGTAAACATTTTCTGCCGTTTTTTCATCGTAACACCTCCATATTTGCTTGTTTTTTATTTTCCTTGAATTTTCTTCTGATTTATTTTCCCACAAGGAACGGCCGTCTTGCAACACCTGTTGTTCCTGTCTGGGAGATGATTACAGTTTGTTTGGGCTTGTCCCACTGAATAAGTTTTGTTACATCCAACAACATAGAGGAGGGACCGCCAACTTGTTTTCCGGCACTTCTGCCGTTGATAAATACTTCCGTATCATTTCCTGTTTTATGCAGATAAAGAAGGATCTTTTTCCTTTCTTTCAATGCTTCCGGCGTATTTATGGAAGTCATATACCACGCTTTCCCTTTGTAGGTATAGAGAAATTTCTTGTTGGCTTCGGATGTCATATAGGGCTGATTGCGCAAAGTCCCTGCGGGGAGGTAGGTGCGTTCCTTTGCAATCCTTTCCGGAGAATAGGCAAAATATTTTTCCTTCATCCCTTTATCATCCGGATCTGCCTTGAACTTCCAGATAAAAGGAAGGCGGATACGGGGGGAAGGATAATCTTTCAGGAATTTTGTTTCCGGATAAATATTGTATTCTCTTATTCTTCTGCCGTTAATGGTCATTTCCTGCATGGCGCATCTGGCAAGGTCTATTCCATAATTTCTGCCGTGTTTTTCCCTGTACTGCATAAGATCGCAGGCTGCCTGGATCCTTGTCTGTTCATCCGGATGGGTAACAGACTTTACAAGCAATCTTCCATCTTCAAGGACATGCTGCAATTCTTGCAGTCTGATCCGTTCTGTTGCCGTAAGTTTTTTTGCGGCTGCCTTTTTCAAAAGTTCCCCGGTGATACGGAAATCCTCCTCTTTATAGTATTTTCCCATTTTGGCCTGGACGACTTCCCAATAAATCACGGAAGGATTTTTGGCTACCGCTTTTTCATAATCCTTTTTCAAACGATTATCCCATACATTCTTTTCCCAGTAACGGAAGAATTCCTTTACCTCCTCTTTTGCTTCCCCGAAAGCGGAACAGTATTCATCTTCCCACTTTTCATAGGGAGCTGCCGGATCAAGCATAAATTTGGAAATGGCATAATCGGTCAGCCCGTGAACCGTCCAGTTCACCATAAGGTGATCGAAATCCACCCCCATGAGACCGTTTTTGTAATAATACTGCAAGGTGGAGTGCATCTCCCTTGCGATCCCGTTAAAGAGTATTCCGGTACAGAAATAATAGGGAAAATTCACCCGGAGCATCATGTGTTTCATGCCCATTTTCCGCCAGGAATTGACCAGTTTTTCCGTATAGGCTTGTCCGATCTGACGGGGAACCATGGTAACCACCACTTCCGGATGCAGTTTGATACGGTCGGGAGCATCAAAGGATTGATTGTAGGCATACATCCCGACCTTCGTGCCGGGACGGATCTGATTGATCCTTTCTGCCGATTTATTGGCAAGGAAAGCATAACGGTCGGTGACTTTCGGTATGATGATCATTTTTTTCGCTTCTTCCACTGTAAGACCATCCAGAGCAAGGCACTTTTCACAGCGGCAGTAACCGTGCCCATTATCATTCTGACAGACACTTACAGCAGGAAATTTATATTTTGACCAGTTTTTGACGATCTGATCTATCACAGCAGGATTGCTTGCACAGATCTTGACCTGCATCCTCATCTTTGCCGTAAAATTCTGCTTGTCAGGAGGGCGTCTTGTAAGATTGGTTTCCGGTTCTCTTTTTCCCCACTTGTTCAGAGCAAAATATTCCGGATTGCTTTTGGAATAAAGATCCCACCATTGTGTGAAAGCGTGTCCGTATGCTGGAGCTTTCAGGGCACTTGTTCCCAGCATCCGCATCCGGCAGAATCTCCATAAATATTCATCATCCACATATTTATTGTATTTTTCCACCACATCCTTTGACGCAGGGAAAATATGATCCATGCCTTCAAAGGTCCCTTTTAATTTTGCGCCGGTATATTTGATCTTCCGGGGAGCTCCCGCCCGGTAGCCCCGCTTGGCAAGCAGAGGCGTAAAGGAAAAAATCCCTTTTTTCAGAGTAAGAATCTCTTTTTTTGCCGGGCAGACGATCCCTTTGCTTCCGGGAGCGATCCAGTGGAAGGAAAGATCCTGTTCCAGAAAAGAATAAAGGGCATTAATGGAATCCATCACAGTTGTCCGGGGAAGGGATTTTATGTTGCCGTAAAAATAGATCCCTTTATCGGTTATGCTCCACCTTGCTTCCCCGATATCAAATTTCTTTTTATCGGCGGGATCGGGAGTATTGAGCATAAAGGCAAATTTTCCGGGAATACTTTTCTGTACGATGGGTACAACCGAACCGGTAAGGAGAAAAAGATGTTCTTTAAGATCTTCTGCCGCTTTCCCTGCATCATAGGCGAGTTTGCTTTTTGCCGGATCCGGGGCAATGATGATTATATCTTTTCCCTTTACCGTAATATTTTTTCCTTCCAGAAAAAACGCTGTTCCCAACAGAAAAAGAAGCAATACAAATTTGAAAGAGTTTTTCATTTTTTTCTCCGTTTTTACCTGTAAGCAGATGTTGTTATTTTGCTACCAGCCAGACATTACGCCAGATACCGCCCACCCCGGCTTTATCTTCCACCATTGCCATGATATCCTGATACTTTTTCGTAAAGTCGATCTTATCTGTTATATCAATGGCAAAGGGGGTTTTCCAATCATATTTATAGACAAAAAGGTGTTCGCCTGCTTTTTTACCATTGACATAAAGAGTACAGTTTTCATCGACAGCCCCGAAATGGAGCAGAAGTTTTCTGCCTTTGAAACTTTCAGGGATCTGCATACGCACGGCATAATAGGCTTTGCCGTTATAGTTTTTCAATTTTTTATAGAGAGAATCGGAAACCGTGCCTTTTTCCACATTTTCCCAAAACATGCCAACAGGAAGTTTTTCCCATTTTTCAAATTTTTCTCCGGGAAGAGTATGGATCTTATTCTTTACGCCAGTTCCTTTTTCATCCAGCATAAAATGCCATTTCGCAGGAGTGGGAATGGCATCCTTGTAATCTTTGAAATCGTGAACGGCTTTTACTCCTGTAATATCACCGGCATTTATCTCGAACCAGAAAGTCTGGTTCATGGAAATTCCCCGGAAATCTTTCAAATGCTTTCTGCGGAAATCCAGCAGATTTTTTGCCGCAGAAAGTTTCGTGCGGTCAGGAGCAGTAATGGCTCTGTATGCCATAAGAGCGTGTTCGTGAGCAACTGCAAACTCTTTCACCCTCTTTGCGGAACGGGGATCATTTTTCTTTGCCGCAGCCTGTTTCAGGAATTTTCCGGCATTGGCAAAATCGCTTTCCTTATAATATTGCCCCAGATTCCAGACAAGTCCCCGCAGGTAATTATCTGCTTTTCCTGCTTCCAGAATGGCGGGGATATTATTTTTGATCCTCTTTTCAAAGACTTCATTTCTCCAGTAGCGGAAATATTGTTTCATCTCCTCTTTTGCTGTCCCGAAAGCAGTACAGTATTCTTCTTCCAGAGTTTCAAAAGAAAGAGAGGGATCCATAAAGGAACGGGCAAGGACATAATCCATGATGCCATTGGGGATCCTCTGGAGAGTGAGAGAATCATAATCGGTACTTTCGCAGCCGTTTTTATAGGCAACCTGGAAGAGATCGAACATCTGTTTTTCAAACCCTGTGGGCAAAATATAGGTGGCAGTCACCGTGTGATAGTTCGGGCGTACAGCAAACATCTTTCCGCCCATTTTCCGCCAGGAGGTAAACAGTTTTTCCATAGTGGGAATATCCAGTTTCACAGGAACAAGTCCCACAATGATATTGGGTTCCACTTTCTGGAATTTCGGCGGGAAAAGTGCTTCATTATAACCATACATGGCTACTTGGGCATCTTTTTTGAGTTTGCGGGCTTCTTTAGCCACAGTATTGGAAAGGTAAACATATCTGTCTGTGACCACAGGCAGATTGTGCTTGGGGAAATCCCCCACTTTATATCCGTCAAGTTTCATGCAGTTTTCACACCGGCAGTAACCGAAACTCATATCATTCATGCTTGTATTGATCCTTCCACGCATCCCCCGTTTTTTCCATTCGGCAAGGATCCTTTGTGCAACAGCGGGATTGGAGGGACATACTTTGACAAACTGTTTGTCTCTTGCTGTCCATTTGACCTTTTTTCCTTTGGGATCGTGATAGGTTTCCGGTTCTCTTCTGCCATATATGTTCAGTGCAAAATATTCCGGATTGCTTTTGGAATAAAGATCCCACCATTTTATGAAAGAGTGACCGTATCCGGGATGTTTTCTGCCGCCTGCCATACGCATACGGTGCATCCGCCAGGAGGTATAGTCGTCCGCTTTCTTATTATTTTCCTCCACATCGGGAGTTCCGAAAAATTCAACAAAGGGGACAAGATAATCCGGGTATTTATAGTTTTTGGGAAAACTTTTTACTTTTCTTATGCCGCCTCTGATATTGGCAAAATTGAGAGCAGGTTTCCAGCTGCCTTTGCCTTCTTTGAGATGCAGGATTTTGCTTTCCTGATAAACGATCCCTTCGTCACCTGGTTCGATCCAGTATATATGGAGATTTTTCATAAGGAACTCATCCACAGCAAAGATAATTCCTCTTCTGCCGATGCGGTTGTCCCCGTAGAAATAAGTTCCCTTTTCTGTTACTTTCCAGCAGGCTTCCTCCCAGTCAAAAGTTCTCTTTTCCTCGTCCTGCGGCAGTACATTGATATAGAAACAATATACATCTTTTTCTGCGTTATCCGCTGTAACGATATTTATCTTCTTTCCGGTAACAAGTTCCAGATGTTTTTTCAGCTGTTGGGCAGCCGCCTTTTCATTGGGGAGGGCTTTGGCAGAAAGTACGATCTGACTTTCTTTTACTTCAATACCCTTTTTACTGCAGAAAAGTCCGCAGCACCCCCCGGATGCAAGAAGCAGTATGGAGGCAAGGAGCATAACGGTGAAACAAATGCTTTTTTTCATTTCTTTTAATTCCTTTCCGGTGATTTTTTTACTGTTGATTATATTTGTGTTGTTTCTGACAATAACTATACTTGACAAATGGAAAAAAAGCAATAGATTATATATGAATTATACGGACTAAATAATGAAGAATAGGGACAGATATGAAAGACACTGTGAATGATAATTTTTATTACCGGCATACCATCGGGGAAAAGTATATCAATGAATTTTATCTGGAAAAGGAGTATCTGCCCTTTTTCAACACCAATTCCCTGCACCTTATCGGCTGGGGGCAGGCAAAGTACAAACCCGGCTGTGTGACCTCTTTCTGTCATCCCTACTGGTCATTACAGCTTATAGATGCCGGACAGTCCCTTGTGGATAACGGACAGCAGAAAAAGAATGTAAGTGCCGGGGATCTTGTTCTTGTTCGTCCGGGGGTGACCTGGACTTATACCGTTCCGGAAGATACCATATTGACAAAAAGGGCAATATTGATTTCCAGCGGTCAGATCATGTCTTTACTTTGTAATCAGGGTGTACTTGCTGAAGATGATTTCTTTCATCTTCCCGAGCCCTGGAAAATAGAAGAATTTTATAATAAGATATTGAAAACCATCTGTGAAAAAAAAGACTCCTCCCCGGTACAGACACTCTCCGGTCTGGTATATCTCCTGCTTCTGGAACTGATCGCCCAGATGGGGAAAAACAATGTTTCTGTAAGTGATTTTGATGCTCTGACAAGAAATATCCGCAATAATCCCAAAGAAAATTACACACTCTCCCTTCTTGCGGAAAGGATGCATACAGGGGAACGCACTCTTGTACGGCTTTTCCGTAAAAATCTGAAATGCTCCCCTATGGAATATGTGATCCGGATGCGTCTGGAACACGCCGCCCAGATGCTTGCACTGGATCACAGTTCCATGAAAAATATTGCCAGTGACTGCGGATTTAATTCCTTTTCCTATTTTTCCCGTCTCTTCCGCAGATATTACAATATGCCGCCGGGGGAATACAGAAAAAAACATATCGTAAATGAAGCATTCTGTATCCGGGCAGATGAGGAACTTAAAGCAAAGGAAAAACGGAAACGGCGGAAAAAAAATCAGGATAAAAACTTGTAAAAATCTTTTCTGAGTGTATCTTATATCTCCCTTGAAACACTATAAAAAACAAATCTGTCATTTACAGGAAAAACTATGAACAGTGATATTTTTCTGAAAGTTCTTTTTGCCATACTGGAAACCTTTGCCTTTTTCGGCATCGGTGCATTTATCGTTGCAAGAAAGATGCTCAATCAGGATTCCATCAAAGGCATGAGCCGTTTTGCCATCAATGTCCTTACCCCCTTTCTGATCTTTTCCTCTGTAGCGGGAAATTTTACAAAAGCAGATCTGACAACGGCATGGATCTATCCTGTTCTGGGCTTTGCCATGATGCTGCTGCATTGCGTTTTCGGGTATCTTTTCCTGATACTCAAACATAATACCGCGGAACGGAATGCCACATTTCTGCATATGGCGGTGGTAAATAATTATCTTTATCTGCCGTTGATCGTTATCGGCTATCTCTGGGACAGCAAAACTCTTGCCGCACTTCTTCTGTGGAGTGTGGGTTCCACCTTCGGACAATGGACCGTCGGGATCGCGGTCATGGCGGGCAGCGACATGAAAAGGATGCTGCGTACGCTCATTTCCCCCAACAGTATCGCTGTGATCGCCGCCATATTGTATATCCTCCAGCCGTACAGATTTCCTGTAAGGATCATGGACTTTTTCTCCAAAACAGGCTCCCTTGCCATTCCTCTCTGTCTGATTTTCATAGGAGCATCCATTTATTTATCCCGCACGAAACTTTCCGCCCACGCCGGGGATGTACTGCTTACAACACTTATCCGGGTACTTGTCATTCCCCTTCTTACCTTGATCGTTCTGCAATATATTCCTCTTCCGGCAATGGCACATAATATTGCTTCCGTCATTGCGGTGATGCCGGCATCGGCGGGAAGCGTACTTATCATGCGGGAGTATGGAGGGGATGCGGATTTTGCCGGACAGCTGATCCTTTCCACTACTATTGCCTCCCTTGTCACCATGCCTTTATTGCTTGCTTTCTGTCTGTAAAAATATTTTTCTTTGACGCTTTCTGTTGAGTAAAGCAGGAAAATAAGAAACCTGCGGCGGTCAACAGAAAGGAAGAAAAATGAATTTTATCTCCACAGAAGTATTGCGCAATGCCCTTGAGAAACATCTGAAGGAACTGAAAGAAGAAAACGGAACTGCCGCATTTGAGGATGTGCGGCAGCTTTACGGGGAAAATGCCGGAGAGGAGTTGTTTATCCATCTTCCGGACTTATGCAAATTCCCTGCGGCAACCATAAATTTCATCCGTACAAGGCTTCCTTCTGAATATGCGGGAGCCGTCCGGGAGATCGACGGGGAGATCCTTGTGATCTGCCGTACAAATGGCGTAGCATTATTACACACAAAAGCGGAAAGACTTTTTGAAAGAGTGCTTTCTTCCCTCCATTTCCCCATTCCCGGACAGGTTATGTTTCTTGAAGGGCTCCCGCTCATCCTTATTAATAACGATACTGTTTCAGCCGGTATGGATTATGCGGTAACAAGAATTGAATTCACCCTGAAAGAGTTGGCAGGCATGTAAAACACTATCTGCCGGGAAAAGTATTTTTCCGGCAGACCCTTATTCAGGAAAGGAAAAATTATGGAAAAACCCGATAAGATACATACAGCAAAAGCATTTTGGATTCTTTTCAAGATCCAGCTTGAAATATTCATAAGGAAAATGACAACATTGGAGAAACAGAGGCAGCTGTTGGAAAAGCTGGAGAAAAAATTCAGTGATAAAAACTGGGAAAAAGCGGAAGAACTTTATAAAACGCAATATTTCAAAGATAACTTTGTTAAGAATATGGAAGCGAAAAGGCTTTTCAGTGAACATGAATTGAAACGTTTTCTGGATAATAAAAATATATTCCAGAAAAATTTGAAAAGGATGAGAACATTATGTGTTGTCCTTGAAAAAATCGAAAAAAAAGTAAAGAAAATAAAAGCATATTATGATACGACAAAACTTGTTATTGATTTGAATAAGAGAGCCGGAAAACAGCGTAATGAGTTTGCCAATGCGGATGAAGAAAAAATGATCGATTTGATGAAAGAAGCCAAAGACAGTATGAATCAGATCGTAAATTTAGTTACTTCTTTCGGCAGTATTCCCATTCTTTCCGATATTATCGGGCAATACGGGGAATTTTTCAAAGCCACAGATAATTTTTTCAATATTATTGCAGCATATTCCAGAAGGATCAACGAGGAAACAAAGAAGATACCAAATAACTGGATAAATGATATGTATAAACACCATGAAATAATAGAAAATCCGAATAATGATTGATCACTGATGCTTAAATAATTTTTGCTTCAAATCCGTAAGTGCTTTTTCATCTACGATAGGATAAACTTTTGAAGCGGCAGCAAGTGAATAATATTTTTCTGCTTCATTTATTTTATTTTGTTTCAAATGCACTAAAGCAAGAAAGTAATAACCCCTTTGACTGTGTAATATACTGTTTGCAATCAAAGTATATTCATATGCTTTCCGGATGTTATCCTTGTACTTTAATTCCAGTTCTGCAAGTTTCAAATAAATTTCATGTTTTATATCCGGACTTTCTGCAAAGACCAGAGCCTTTTGCAAACTTTGTTCGCTTTCCACAATTTGTCCGAGTTTCAAAAGACTATTCCCCCGATAGTGATAAACAGTAACAAGTATGCGTACGGCTTTTTTCTTCAAATCGTCTTCACCACCATTTCTGTTTATAAAATCATTAAGAAGTTCAAGAGCTTTTGTGTAATTCTTATTTTCATAGTTATACCGGTATTTATCCCAGATATAAAACCATTTCACAAACAGTAATTCATAAGAAGAATATTTTTTATTTTCAAGCAGTTTTATATATCTTTCCATTTCCGGAAAATTTGCTTTCATTTTTTCATAATCTTTCTGCATATACCATAAAGCATTTTCCATGGGATACGAATAATAGAAAGCGTGCAGACTGGTTCGACTTTCACTTTTTTTAAGAAAGGTGCGGAAATTTTTTAAAACAACACTTGCTTCATTGAATTTACGCTGTTTCAGAAGATCGTAATAGTTATCTATATATTTACTGATTTCATAATTCAATAGCTTTTCTTTTCGTATTTTTTCCGGCACATACCAGAAATAATAAGCAGCGATCCCGCCACCAACAAGCACCAGGAAAACGATGAGTGCCCCAAGTATAATGATTTTCTTTTTCATAAACTCCTCCATTTTACCGTAATATATTCCGGCAAAAGGAAAATGTCAAATCCCATTCTTTCCGATATTACCGGGCAATACGGGGAATTCTTCAAAGCAACAGATAAATTCTTCAACAAAATCGCCACTTATTCAGAAAGAATCATTGAGGAAACAGAGAAGATATCTGATAATTTAGCTGAAAAAAAAGCCATAAGATTTTTTAATATTCAGAACTTAAAAGATCCGTACATGAAAAAAACTTCACTCTGACAGAAGTTTCTTCAATTTTACCAAATCTTTTTCATCAGCCAGAGGATATCTTTTGCACTGGAGAGTAAGGGAATAATACTTTTTTGCCTCCTCTTTTCTGCCTTGTTTCAAATGAATATAGGAAAGTAATAAATATCCTTCCTGACTTTGGATGTTATTATTGGCTTTAATTACATATTTACAGGCAAGAGGATAATTGGCTTTCTGCCTGTAAAAAAGTTCCAATCTTGCCAATCTTAAATACGTGACATGTTGTACAACAGGATCATTGTCATATTGTAAAATCTTTTGCGAGTATTGTATACTTTCATCCAGTTGATTCAACGCAAATAAACACCTTGCCTTTGCTGAGTAAATTCCATAGAGTATTCGGGGATTTACTTCCCCTATCTTTTTTTCGCCGCCACATTCAGTAATAAATTCTTCAATGGTATCGAAAGCCTCCTTTAATCTTTTGCTTACATAATAATAATCAAATTTACTGTTGCAGAACGCCCATTTTGAGCCTAATAATTCTTTTTGGGAAAATCGGCCGTCATTGAGTGTAGCCAGCAATAATTTCATTTTTGGAAGATTGTCCTTTATTTTTTCATATTTCCCTTGTGCATACCACAAATGATTCTCTATATCATAGGTATGAAAAGATATAAAGTTTTTGGTTATTTGCGTATATTTTTTTGAAACAGAAATTTTACGCCATTTATTCAAAAGTATTTCAGCTTCATGAAATTTATTATACACTATAAGTTCAAAACATTCATCACTGAATTTTTCGAAAGCATAAAATATATCATCCTGTCGTTTTTTTTCCGGCACATACCAGAAATAATAAGCAGCGATCCCGCCGCCGACAAGCGAAAGAAAAACAAAAATTGATGTTAGTATGATAATTTTCTTTTTCATGATTTTCTCCCTTGATGCTGTAATATATTCCGGCAAAAGAAAAATGTCAAATCCCATTCTTTCAGATATTACCGGGCAATACGGGGAATTTTTCAAAGCATATAAAACTCCGGTTTTGTGACATGGGAAAAAACGCTGTTAACGGCTTGAAAAATATTTTTTTTGCAGTATATTATTATAAATGTGTTTAAATTTCTTTATCCACAGTAGATATCAACAAAAACAGGAGAACAAGCAATGCTCTTCACACACGAAGTAGAAGAAATGTGCTGCGTCGCCAAGGGCCCCAAAAACGGACCCGCACCCATTCCCCAGGAAGGTGCATGGACGAGAGCAAAAGAAGTCAAAGACATTTCCGGTCTGACCCACGGTGTGGGTTGGTGCGCACCCCAGCAGGGCGCATGCAAACTCACTCTTAACGTAAAAGAAGGTATCATTCAGGAAGCTCTGGTGGAAACCATCGGCTGCTCCGGTATGACCCACTCCGCTGCTATGGCTGCCGAGATCCTCCCCGGCAAAACCATTCTGGAAGCCCTCAATACCCACCTTGTTTGCGATGCCATCAACACTGCGATGCGCGAACTCTTCCTCCAGATCGTTTACGGCCGCACCCAGACTGCTTTCTCTGAAGGCGGACTTCCCATCGGTGCCGGTCTTGAAGACCTCAAACAGCTCCGTTCCATTACCGGTACCATGTACAGCACCGCCCAGAAAGGCGTCCGCTACCTGGAAATGGCTGAAGGATATGTTACCGGACTGGCTCTGGACGAAGAAGACAAAGTCATCGGTTACGAATTCGTCAATCTGGGCAAGATGATGGAATTTGTGAACAAGAGCAGTCAGGAAGATCTGGAAAAGATGAGTGTCAAAGACTTCATCAAGAAATTCCAGAAATCCTACGGCAGATTTGCTGATGCTGCCAAAGTCATCAACCCCCGCAAGGCATAAGGAGGAAGAAAATGGCTCTTTTTGAAAGTTATGAACGCCGTATTGCCCAGATCAACAAATTCTTGAATGATAACGGGATCGCCTCCATCGAAGAAGCGGAACAGATTTGTAAGGACAAAGGCCTGGACATCATCCAGAGAGTCCGTGACATTCAGCCCATCTGCTTTGAAAACGCCTGCTGGGCATACCTCGTGGGTGCCGCAGTCGCCATCAAACGCGGTCAGACTGTTGCCAGCGAAATCGCCACCACACTGGGCGAAGGTCTGCAGAGCTTCTGCATCCCCGGAAGCGTTGCTGATGACCGTAAAGTAGGTCTCGGCCATGGTAATCTTGCCAGTATGCTTCTTCAGGAACAGACCAAATGCTTTGCTTTCTGTGCCGGTCACGAATCCTTTGCTGCTGCTGAAGGAGCTATCGGACTTGCCAAGAGTGCAAACAAAGCCCGTAAAGAACCCTTGAGAGTCATCCTCAACGGTCTCGGCAAAGATGCTGCTGAAATCATCTCCCGTATCAACGGCTTTACTCACGTGGAAACCTCTTTTGATTACAAGACCGGTAAACTTACCATTGTGAAAGAAAAAGCCTACTCCAAAGGCGAACGCGCCGCTGTCCGCTGCTTCGGTGCAGACGACGTGCGTGAAGGTGTTGCCATCATGTGGAACGAAGGTGTGGATATTGCCATCACCGGTAACAGCACCAACCCCACAAGATTCCAGCATCCTGTAATGGCTACCTATAAGAAAGAACGTATTGCCCAGGGTCAGAAATTCTTCTCCGTTGCCTCCGGCGGCGGTACCGGAAGAACTCTCCACCCCGACAACATGGCTGCCGGTCCCGCTTCCTACGGTCTGACCGATACCATGGGCAGAATGCACTCTGACGCCCAGTTCGCCGGTTCCTCCTCCGTTCCCGCTCACGTGGAAATGATGGGACTTATCGGTATGGGCAACAACCCCATGGTGGGTGCTTCTGTTGACGTAGCTGTGGCAGTTGCCCAGGCTATGGCAAAATAATTTTTGAGAAAGACCGGGATCTAAAACCCGCATCTTTTTACAAAAAATTTTATGGCAGAATGGTTTTTTGAATAAAAAAATCATTCTGCCTTTTTCTTTCTGATTTAAACCGTTTTGCTTAAAAAAATATTATCCTGCAAAGATTCTTTTTAAATATTTAACGCTCTTCCGGTAAAATTTCCTGCTCAAATCAAACAGATACTTTCCCTTTTGTTTACAAAAACCTGTGATATTTCTTCCTGCCGCAGTTTTCTTTGGATCCGGTTCTTTTCTATTTTCAATTTCCTGCCATCTTAAATGATAAAATTTTTCCAAATCCATTCCTGCCGGCAGATCGACAGAAGGAAAATTCGCATTTACAAAATCTGCAAGAGCTTTTTCTGTTTCAAAAAACTTTATGGAAGAAGTGGAAAAAAGTAAGATTCCAAAAGGCCGCAAGATATCCTTATTCCTGAAAACAGCGAACTTTTCGTTACAACCTATTTCAGTTACACCGGTCACAAGGATCTCACATCCGGGATCCGCAATGCGGGAGGATGGATCATATTTTTCTATGGTTCCATAATCAAAAGTATCTATGTTCGTCACCTGATAAGGGAAATATAAAGGAGTCCGCCACCAGTCACGATATCCCCGGTAAGAGTAAAAACCTTCCCCGGGATGTAATGGATAATCATCACAGGCGGTTAGAAAGATAAACGCAATGAAGATCAGGCAAAATACTATTTGATTATTCTTTCCATTCCATACGGATTTCATAATATTGTTCCCAATCTCCACCAAAACCCGGCAATTTATTTAAAATATATTCAAAGCCAAAAATTTTCAATACTTGCGGGAAATATTTTTCAATTTTTGTTTTGATAACTTTTCCCCGGGGAGCATCTGTGACAAGTTCAGATACTTCAAAGGTCGTTTTATCTTTAATTGTATCACTCCAGCTTTTCGGTAATCTGGTTCCCGATCGCCACCCGGATTTATTATAAACGGTGAAAGTTGCGATCCCATCTTGAAGTTTAAAGTTTCTTATACTGTAACTTCCTATGAACAATCACTACTGTCCGGTAAAAATTACCGGACAGTAGTGTTGAGAGAACTCTATTGATGACACTACTCCACTGGGAAATAGAATCACCGGAAACTGAAATTTTCCTTGCATTAATCACTTTTGCCTGTATATTACTGTGAACTTGGAACAACGCAGGGAGTTTTGTTATGGATCCCCGGGCTCTCTCTTTTTTATTGATTCTCACATCCTATATACTTTGGGCTGCCGCTTTGCTTTCTGTTATTTTTATGGAAAGGAAAGATTGGGCGTACCTGCCGGCAGCTTTGATTCTGCTTCATTCCCAGTGGATCATGCTTATTGTTTTTTTTATGATTGCACTACCTTTTCAGTTTTATATTTCCCTCTATATCTTACCCCGGGCAGAATACAATAGAATTTGTTCTCCTTTTTTGTTATTTGTCCCTGCCGTCTCTTTATTTTATCATACTTCTTTTCTATCCACCCCACAGGAATAATACATTCAAATTTTTTTGTATCACAAGTTTAACAAGCATACTTACATTTGCATGGGGAGTAACAAAGTTTTTAAGTTTTGCCGCACGTCAGTAAGACAGCCATTTCCCCGTTTGCATTTTTCCTGATGAATGTTATATTACCTTTCAACGCAACAGGGAGGCGGATCATTCTATGAAAATATTAATGAAAATATTGATGAAAACGATCTGCGTTATAGAGAGGCTCTTCATTATTTTCTTTGGCTTGATTCTTATACTTATTCTCATTCTCTTTGTGAATGAGGCAATCATTTCTTCTATGCACGGAAATGCAAAAACTGTAACGATCACCCGAATCAATCAAACAAATGTTTCTCTCAAACTGCCGATACGTTTGATCCGGGTAAAAGGAGCAAGTAAGGAAGGCTCTCAAGTCCGCCTGTATAATGCCGACGTCAAAAAATACTGGGGAACGGCATGGTTGGTTGGTTTCATCCCGGAGGAAAAAAGGGTCTTTACAGGCTCTTCCCACGTGGGGGTATTCTTTCCCTTTCTCTATCATTACGCCATAAGTGATCCGGAAGCGGAAAAAATTCTGCTTGAATATTTGCAAAAAATCGAACCGGCAAGGATCGTAAAATAGAATTGGCTTTTACTGTAACTTTTTTTCTAACGGAAAGAATGGAAAATGTTACACAAAAAGTTTACATTTTGTACGGTTGTCTTTATCCGGAACGGCGTAGGCGATCGTCCACTTTCCTGCCTGATCCTGATAGAAAAACGCCCCCTGCACATAGCCGCACCAGTCATCCTCCCGGAAAGGATAAACTTTATAGAAGGAGAGAAGTGCAATAAGAATAATGTCATGGGAGGCAAGGATCGCATTTTTCTTTTCAAAATCTGTTGTGGTAAGAAAAGAAGCAAGATTTTCTGCAAAATCCGGGAGATCGATCATGGAGGGAGCTTTGCCTGTGGCATAATAAGTTCTCAAAAGTTGGGGAAGAGTATGATCTTCCACAGATTGCATCAAACCTTCCGGCGGGGAAAACATTGCAGTATCATGCAGACAGGGATAAGGTTTTATGATACTTTTTTCATCCCCCAGTTCTCCGCCTTTGATGATACCCTCAATGGTTTGGAATGTTCTTCTGCGGGGAGAAGCACCAAAGCAGACATCTTTCATGCCTTTAAGAAAAGTACCGCATTGCACAGCATAATCCCATCCTTCCGGGGTCAATTCCGGATCGGGATTGCCGTTTTGCAAAGATTTCCGGTAAGAGTGCCGGATAAGCAGAACGCTTTTATTGGAATTTTCCATAATTGCAGGAATATCTTTAAATGATATGATCTCTCTCTGGATATTATACATACTTTCTCCCGTTATTTTTTGCCCTATAATATACTTCCTGCCGGAAAATTTGCAACTGTGAACGCCGGGAAAATGTATTGATCTCCGTATTCTTCCGTACCTGTCCGTACCTATCCGTTCCCCCTTTCCTCCAGCAGATTTTCCTCTACCAGCATAAGTCCGCCCAACGCAAGGGAGGGAAGAAGAAACAATGCGGCAAAGGGAATACTCAAAAGAAAAGTAAGTGTTGTTCCGAATGAGGTAATAAGAAGTCCTCTTTCTTTCAACTTCGCTTTGGAAGAATCATACGTCTTTCCGTAAAAATACAGTGCAGGAAGAAGCCATACTTTACCGTTGCGGTTGCCCAGATAAAGAAAGACCAGAATCTGCCCCGCCAGCGGAAAAACCAGAGAAGCGGGAATCAATACAACCATAAGAAGAATGCTTTTTACATTGAAACGGACAGTATCGGCAACAAAGTGTAAATATCTCCCCTTAATTTCCGGAGGCGGCTGTAAAGAATTTTTCTTTACATATTTTTCAATGAGAAGATCAAAAAACACCCCTCCCGCCAATTCATAAAGCAGACTCAAGGTAAGGGGGACAAAAATGATAACCAGAGAGAGGAATACCAGCCAGAAAACCAATCCCTTCAGAAAATAAAAACAGAGAAAAAAGATGACAAAATAGAAACAAACCAGGCACAGAAGGGGAAGAAATCCATATTTCCATAATGTACTGTCGGCATAGTAAGCTCGTATGCCCTTGAAAACGTAAGAAATGCCGTTAAGTATACCTTTCATGTTCTGTTCTCCTTTTTCCGTAAGATATAGCTTGCGGGGAAAAAATCAAGTATAATTAAAGAAAAATTATCATGAATAATGATTCTAACATTGGAAAAAATTTAAAAATGTGCTATCTTATAATGGTAAGAATATAACTTGAACTTAAAGCAATAAAGCGGGAGATCCGGCAAATGGCAAAATATGAAAAGATCAAAGCCCTTATCATCACCGGTGTGGGGTTGAATTGTGAAAAAGAAACAGCTGCGGCTTTTGAAAGTGCCGGAGCAGAAGCGGAAAAGATCCATTTGAACGATCTTCTGCAGGGCAAACGCTCTCTGGAAGAGTTCCAGATCCTTGCTTTTATCGGCGGTTTCTCCTTTGGTGACCACCTGGGTTCCGGAACCGTTTTTGCCAACAAGATCAAGTTCAAACTTACGGAAGATATCCGTAAATTCATCGCCGACGGCAAACTTGTCATCGGTATCTGCAATGGTTTCCAGACTCTTACCCGTCTGGGACTTGCTCCCGCCCTCAACGGTAAATATTTTGAACAGCAGGCAGCTCTTGTCCACAATGATTCCGGCGTATTCCGGGATGACTGGATCCACCTTGCCGCCAATGAAAAATCCCCCTGCATCTTTACAAAGGGAATTACAACTTTCCGTCTGCCCATCCGTCACGGGGAAGGCAAATTTGTAGCGGAGGAAGCTGTCATCAAAGAGATCGAAGAAAAGAATCTTGTAGCTCTGCGTTACTGCGCTCCTGATGGAAGCAAGGCAAACGGTTTCCCCCGGAACCCCAATGGTGCCATCAACGACATTGCCGGGATCTGTGACGAAAGCGGCCGTATTTTCGGTCTTATGCCCCATCCGGAAGCCTTCCTTTCCCCCTTCAATGCCCCCGACTGGCAGACCCAGAAACAGGAAGGCAGACTTCCTGAATGGGGTGAAGGCAAGATTATCTTTGACAATGCCGTAAATTATCTCAAATCTCTGTAAGAAAGATTTAAGTAAGTCAATAAGAGCCTTTCCCCGTGGAAGGCTCTTTTTTTATGCAGGAAAAGTTATGGAAAAACCGATCATCATCATTGGTTCCGGTCCCGCCGGACTTGCCGCAAGAGTGGGGGCAGAGGAGATGGGGAAAACGGCCATTATCCTTGAAAAAGCCGACCGTCCCTCTCTGAAACTTCTTGCCAGCGGCGGAACGAAATGCAATTTTTCCAATATGCTTTCCTGTGAAGATTTTATGGCAAGATTCGGAAGGAAAGGAGCCTTTATGCGTAATGCTTTGTCCTTTACTTTCCGGGAGTGGATCGTAAGCTATCTTGCCAAACATGATATACAAACCATTCTTGTGGATGATTTCTACTGCTTTCCGGCATCCGGCGGAGCGAAGGCGGTTCTGAACGCATTTTGTGAAGGATTTGACCCCATTGAAACTTTTGCGGAAGTTACAGAAATTTTGACGGAAAACGGGATAGTAACAGGAGTTCTTCTGAAGGACGGAAGAAAAATAGAAAGCAATAAGGTCATACTTGCTGCCGGAAGTTGTGCCTGGGTGTCATTAGGCAGTAAAAAGGGACTGCTTCTTGCTGAAAAATGCGGTCATACCATTATTGACCTCCTGCCGGCAGTCGCCCCGCTGCATATAAAAGAAGAGTGGGTGAAACTTCTTGCCGGGGTTTCGCTGGAAAAAGCGGAGATCCTTTTATATGAGGAGAAGAAAGGGGCAAGCGGAAAGAAGAAGCTGAAAGAGATTTGGAAAACAAAAGGGAATCTTCTATTCACCCATGAAGGACTTTCCGGATTTTCCGCTCTTGATATGGCGGAGGAAGCCGGAAAAATGTGCAGAAAAAATACTTGCGCAACAATTTTGTTAAAAGTTTTTCCGGAAAGAAGCCGGGAAGAATTATCCCTTCTTCCGGCAAAATACAGGAAAGTGTACGGCAATAAATTTATCCGCACCCTTCTTGCTGAAAAGGAGGGATTGCCCCGCAGTCTTGCTGAAAATATGGCATTGCTTGCCCATTGTGAAGAGATGTGTGCCTGCCGTCTGACTGCTGAAGCGGAAAAAAATCTTGTTTCCCTTTTGTGTGACGGTATTCCTCTTACCGTTGAAAAGACAGGTCCAATGGAAAAGGCAATGGCGGCAAGTGGCGGCGTATCTTTAAAAGAGATCGATCCGGGCACGATGGAAAGCAAATTGATCAAAGGCTTATATTTTGCAGGCGAGATCATGGATCTTGCGGGGCCCTGTGGCGGTTACAATATCCAATGGGCGATTTCTTCCGGCCGTCTTGCCGGACGCTCTGCGGCGGAATAAAAATTTTATCTGATTTTCCGTTAAAAAAGCCTTAATAATCAAAAAAAATGATATTTTTTTCAAATTAAACTTGTAAATCAGAAAAAAACGTATATATTAAATGCACAAACCTGATACGGAGAGATGGCCGAGTGGTCGAAGGCGCAACATTGGAAATGTTGTATAGGGGTAACTCTATCGCGGGTTCAAATCCCGCTCTCTCCGCCATTTTTTTGCAAAAAAATGGCGAACGAAGACGCAAGTCTTCTCTTCACGCTTTTGTGTCAACAAAAGCTCTTCACTCAAAACCGAAGGTTTTCTTCACATCTTCACCAAGCCGCAGAGAAGACTTGCTTGTGAAGTCGCTCCCTTTGGTCGCTTGTGAAGACGTTCGCTTCGCTCTCTTGTGAAGTTTTCTCGCTATTGCGAGTAAGGATGGTGTAGTTTTTTACTGCGCTTCGCTTAAACGGCGGCAAGCCTTGATTTTTTATGATGCAGTGCTATATTAAACTCCGAAAGGAGATAATATTATGGCAGAAAGCAGACTGCGTACACTTGCCATTGACTTTGCTGTACAGATACTCAATCTGGTAAGGTTTTTGAAAAGTCAGCACGAAACGCTCGTTTCCAATCAAATCGGCAGAGCCGGTACCAGTATCGGAGCAAATATCCACGAAGCGCAATATGCCAACGGCAAATCTGACTTTATCGCAAAACTGCAAATCGCCCTAAAAGAAGCCAACGAAACAAGTTACTGGCTGGAACTTCTCTTAAAAACAAATTATATTGATGAAGCAAGATATCAGGAATTAAACAATAGTTGCTCACAAATCCGGGTGATGCTGATAAAATCCATCAATACGGCAAAAGGGGAGGAAAAATGAAAAAAATCATTTTTTTATTTTCATTACTTTTCATTTGCCATTTTTTATTTGGTACAGAATTTGATCCGACAGCATGTCCGGATTTGTCTGCAAAAATCTTTCCAGGAAATAATAATTGGTCAGTTCTGCTTGTGACAGCATCCGGATATGCCCACAGCGGTCTTGGATTTGACTATGCAAAATGCCGTGTAGTCGGTAAACCTTCAAAAAATACTTGGCGTACATTGCTCCATTTTGAAATGGCTCCCGGTAAAAAATCTCAATTATATTATCTGGTCACCATTCCGCAACGTGCAGTCAAAGAAAGTGACCATTTTGAATTGGCAATAGATGAGCCATTTTTTACCGGCCCCAAGAAAACAATTCCTTTACAAATCACAAGAAACAGTAAAGCGACAGTTACATTTACCTCGTTTGGAAATTCAGATAATCAAACAAAAATTCTCCGTGAATTGAAAATAAATCTGGCAGATAACACAGCATTTTTTACTTATAAACCTGATCACAAACTAAAAATAATCTGGTATTCTGTTTTTTTTGTTGCAGCTGGGATACCAAAGGGCAACGATCAGTTTTTCTTTGTCTGGTCAGGAATAAATCACTCCCGAAAAGCAGATAACGGTATTACCGTCTTTCGTTATAAGGTCGGGAACCGTCTGGGGATATTTCCAGTTTATGAAAAATTTTATCTGACTGGTATTGAATAGTATTCTGAGTTTTTCTGAATGAAAGTGAAGCGATTTTCAGAATTTCATTTCACAGCCAAATTCTGAAGTTTCTTCCTCAAAAAGCCTTTCAGAATGGCGGGGGAAGATAAAATTTCCAGCCGCCATTTTTTTTGCAAAAAAAATGGCGAAGGTCGCCGCAAGGCTTCACTTCACTGTGCCGTCAGGCACAACTTCACTCAAAAGGCGCAGCCTTTTCTTCCTTGCCACGGCGTAATGCAATGAAGCCGGGACATCTTCACCAAATTCCAGAAGCCTTGCTTGTGAAGTCGCTCCCTTTGGTCGCTTGTGAAGAGGTCAGCTTGCGCTGCCCGCTTGTCACGGCGTAATAAAATGAAGCCGGATGAAGTTTTCTCCCTCCGGGAGTAAGGATGGTGTTGTTTTTTATATTGCGCTTCGCTTACACCGCGGCAAACAACCTTGATTTTTACTTTGGCTATGCTATATTAACTTCCGAAAGGAGATCATCTTATGCCTGAAAGCAAATTACGTATGCTTTCCATACCGCCACAATCTTGTCCGGGTATTTCCGGACGAATGGACTCTTCCCTGGATGCGTCCTGCTGAAACGGAAAAGAAAAAACAAAATTCAGGGAAGTGATATTATGAAAACATCCGACTTGGGATTAAAGATACTTTCAGTTACCTTGATGGCTTTGTTGATCACGGGGCTGCTGCACCGTTTTACTTATTCCGCTTTCTGCATGGCAAAAAAGGGACAAGTTTTCTGGTATAATCCGGATTTGTGGAAACAATATTATGCGTACCTGCCGGGAAAAATCCTTTGTATCGTACTTGCGGCTTTGATTCTTGTTTTGCTCATAGAAGCAGTATATTTTATTTTCCGCAGGAGGAAAAAATAAAGAATAAATGTATTTTTCAATATTTTGGAGTTATACTGTTTGCGGTACTCTCATTTTTTATCGTTTTTTTCTGCGGAACAGATGATTATAAATCTGATTTGATTGCAGTAAAGCATATTGACGGCAAATACGGTAAAGTGTTTTATGGCGTAGAGTTTTTCGGCAAAGATGCCGGAAACCGGATAGAAATATATGCAAGAATATACGTTGACGGCAGATATCTTGATTTTTTCAAGAGCTATGCTATATTAACTTCCGAAAGGAGATCATCTTATGGCTGAAAACAAATTATCTTTGGCGGGAGAAATCGTATACCGTATCCTGACATGGGTGCTTATGGGGGCGGGATTTTTGTTGTTGATGCCGATTTTTTCCATAGGTTGTTTATCATTGCCGAAGAACTTGTATTGGCTTACTTTTATTCTCCTGCCTTTATTTTATATTTTTCTTCTGTATCTCGGGTGGAAAATCAACATCCGCAAAGATACAATTATTGAAGTAGTAAAAAACTCACGATTACAGAGTGTTCTGATTTGGATCGGATTTGCTCTGATTGTTTTTGCTCTTGCTGAATTTGGTATTTTCCGATACGGAATCAATTATTTTTGGGGATTTGCTATAGATTATTTTCTTTTTGTATCATTATTGACTGCGGCAATTTTCACCGGAATTTTTCTGCCGTTTAAAAAACATACCAAAGGAATGCATTTTGCTGCTGTCGGAATTATTGCCGGTGTAATAATAAATTTGCTGATTTTGGCTTTCAGACCGCTCAGTTATGATTATCAGGGGGAAAAACTGCCGATCGGCTATAAAATGCCGTCTGCAATGCAGGAAAGATTTTTTCCGGAAGGGGCTTATAATTTTGAGATCAAAGGTGGAAGTATGACGTTTGCAAACTCTGCCGAATGGAGTTGCTATGTTTCTGAAAAAGATTTTGAAACATTCCGTAAAAAACACGGATATAATTTTGTTTTGAACCGCACAGATGTCAACGAAGATAAGGAGATTGGTCCGTCGTGTTATTCTGATGATACCTGGCGGAAGCCGTATTATTTCTATAATAACCGCCATGCAAACGGCGGCGGCTTGACAATGCGCTATTGCGTCCCGGAACAGAAATTATATGGCAGCTATTGCAATCGCTGATTGAAAAAGGAGATAAAATGAAAACTGTATTTCTTTTGTTTATCCTGATTATTGCCGTAAGCGGATGTAAAAATGAAACACAATGGGCAGAAAAATTTCACAACGGAAGAATTTCTGAAGGTTTCAGGAAAATAACGGTTGCTTTACCCCCGGGGGAAAAATATAATCATATTGCTTTGTTATCCATAGATGATTCAGGAAAAATCGTTTCTGCTGCAACTTCCCATTACAGAAAATTGAAATTTTCCGGGAATATTGATCTTTACCTGAAATGCAAAACCGATGGTTTTGTATTGTATCAAAAAAATTATCCCGATAAGGAAATGAAAAAGCCGCCTGTAATGACATTATCCAGGGAAGATAATAAACTTATGTGGAATTCCAAATTGACATACAGTTCAAAAATAATGAATTTTTCCATTTGTTCCCGGAATCCGGGCAATGGTTTTCTTATAAAAGCAGCATCAGGCAATAAACCGGTAAATAATGATTTTAAAAGACTTGCTGCCGGAGAACGGGGATGGCTCATTCTTCCATTGAACTGGCACTCTGCATCAGAAAATCCTCCGGAACATATTTACATTGCCGGAATCAAAAAGTTATATCATAATTTACATCTTCCCCCGGTTAAATAATATTCAGAAATTTTCCAAAAGGTTCCGTCAGCCAACAAAAATGGCAGGTCAGGCACCAATGGTGTCATAACCTGCCGGAAATGCGTATTGATTACGGATAAGAAATTTTTTATGCGTTATCCTTTTCCCGCAGAGCCACACGGCGGATCTTGCCGTTGACTGTTTTGGGGAGTTCCTTCATAAATTCCACGATACGGGGATATTTGTACGGGGCGGTATGGGTTTTCACATACTCCTGGATCTCTTTTTTGAGCTCATCGTCGCCAACCTTGTCTTTGACAAGAACGATACTTGCTTTGATGACTTTCCCGCGTATTTCATCCGGTACCCCGGTAACAGCACATTCCAATACATAGGGAAGTTCCATGATCACACTTTCCACCTCAAAAGGCCCGACCCTGTAACCGGAAGTCTTGATGATGTCATCGGCTCTTCCCACATACCAGAAGTAGCCGTCTTCATCTTTCCATGCCTGGTCACCGGTATGGTAATAACCGTCATGCCAGACTTTCTGTGTATCTTCCACATTATCCACATACTGATCAAAAAGTCCCATGGGATGATTTTTCTGTTCCGCTTTTATGCAGATCTCCCCGGTATCGCCGGTGGCAACCTCTTTTCCATCAGGATCAAGCAGCACTACTTCGTACTGGGGATTGGCTTTTCCCATACTGCCGGGTCTGGGTCTTACATTTGCCAGAGTCCCGATGGAAAGAGCTGTTTCCGTCTGCCCGAACCCTTCATGGGGCAGGAGTCCGGAAATACGGGCAAAAGATTCACTTACTTCCGGCGGCATTGCTTCCCCCGCAGTTGTCACATGCTGCAATGTGGAGAAATCATACTGGGTAAGATCCTCTTTTACAAGGAAACGGAAGATAGTCGGCGGAGCGCAGAATGTAGTGATGCCGTACTGTTTGAACATGGGCAGCATGTCTGCCGCATGGAAACGGTCAAAGTCATAGGTGAATACCGCTGCTTCACAGAGCCATTGTCCATAGATCTTACCCCAGAGAGCTTTACCCCAGCCGGTATCCGCTACAGTAAAATGGATTCCGTTGGGATCCACCTTGTGCCAGTGGCGGGCGGTCATAATGTGACCGATAGGATAGGTGTGATCGTGTTCCACCATTTTGGGATAACCGGTAGTACCGGAACTGAAGAAGATCAGAAGCGGATCAGTAGCTTTCTGGTTTTCCGGTCTGGCAAAAACGGCGGGGAAATTGCTGTACATGGCGTCATAATTCATCCAGCCGTCCCGTTCTCCATTGACCACAAGTTTCCATTTGAGAGAGGGAGTATTGTCTGCAACAGAATCCACCGCATCACAAACCCCGTCACCGGCAGTACACACCACACATTTCACATGAGCTTTATTGATACGGTATTCTATATCGTGTCCCAGCAGCTGAACCGGTGCAGGAATAACAACAGCACCAAGTTTGTGCAGAGCATTCAAAAGATACCAGAACTGGTAATGACGGCGGACGATAAGCATGACCCGGTCACCTTTACGCACACCCAGAGAGTAGAACAAATTGGCGGTACGGGAGGAGTTTTCAGAAATATCTTTGAAAGTCAGATCTTTGCATACTTTGTCATGAGAGATCCAGCGCATGGCAAGTTTGTCCGGATTCTTTTCAGCAAGGTGATCCAGCACATCGAAAGCAAAGTTGAAGTTTTCAGGTACATCATAATCCACTTTACAGAGATTGCCTTCTCCGTCCCAGGTTTCTTTCATATATTTCTGATAGAGCAGAGTACCGTCTTCCCTGGAGGCCTGATCACTGCGGGAGTGTTTGACAGCGGCAGTTTCTTCTTCCAGTTCATCTGCATTTGTGTGCATAACAATAGAGAGGAATTTACAGCCTTCAGGATTGAGAGCAGTCAGAGCATGGGCAGATCTGCCGTCAAAGTAGATCGTATCGCCCACATTAAGTGCTTCTTCTTTTCCTTTCAGAACCACCCGGAGGGATCCTTCAATGACAAGAATAAATTCCTGTCCGGAATGGGTCAGGAATTCCAGTTCAGGATTTTCCCCCTCATAGGGAGCTGTGATGACAAAAGGTTCCCCCACACGGTTTTTCATGTGGATGGCCTGATGCAGATAACAGTATCCGGGTTTGCGTGCCAGAGAAAATCCTTCCCCGTCACGGGTGATCGTGTAGGAAGTCAGATTGGAGGCTTCGCCGCTGAGAACAGAGGAAATCTCAATATTGCAAAACTCAGCGAATTTGTAAAAGAAGGAGAAGGGGGCTTCTGTTTTTCCTTTTTCATAGGAAATATACTCTTCCGGAGTGATACCGAGAGCTGCCGCCATCTCTTCAACTGAATAGTTTGCTTCTGTACGGATTCCCTGAACCCGTGTTCCGATTTGTTCGAGATTTTCCATTTTTATGCCTTTTTCCGTTTATTGTTTTCACACGAACAGGCGGGGGAGAATCTTCACCGTGTCACCGTGACACGTTTTCAAGACCACCCGCAATCCGTGTAATTTGGTTGCGTGTGATCTTAAATAATAATGCTGCTAATTCGGCAAATGTCAGTAATTCGGGCAAAAAAACAACTGTCCGCAATAATAATTGCAGATGTAAAAGCCTGTATGTTTTTGCCTTGCTTCATTGCCTGATCCTATGATAGTTTGCATTCAATTACATTCAATTTAACACATATCCTAAATCTTTTCAAGAGCTTTTTTTAAAAAAATCCGAAAAAAAATCCGTCAAAAATACCCTTTTCAGCTGAAAGATCACACAGGACTTTTTTTATTGTTACTCCTTGCATACAAGGGAAAAATCATCCGGATTTTTATTTTGACGCCATTGAAAATAAACAAACAGCAAAGTATATTATGTCCAGGGACAGGAAATGATCTTATGGGAAAAATTCATACAGGAAGCCCCGACGCAGAATTTCTGCCGGAAGAATACCGGAAAGCAGCCTGAAAACGATACGGCAACAGAAATAACAACCGTTGGTAAATAGAAATATGAAAATCCTTGAACAATACTTTCAGCCTTATGCCGAATACTGTATAAGGACTCCTTTTACAGAAGAAGAGTTGAGGAAAGTCCTGAAAGCGGAACTCTCTTCCTCCAATAAACTTTTTTCCGGAATAAAAGCATATTTGGGAATGGAGAAAAATACAGTATTTCTTCTCTGTCCCGGGGAAAATCTGAAACTTGCCCCGGTAAGATATGGACGCAATACTTTACGGGGAAATCTTTTCATCCGGTGTGAAAAAAACAGCAGGAAAGAAGAAACAATTCTGCATATAAGTATCACTCCGGACAGCTCCGGTAAATATGTGATGTACGGGATATGGCTTTTTGCCCTGCTTGTCGGCATAACGGCAGTCTGTCATGTATGGTGGATATCCATATTTTTCCTTCTGCAGATCCTCTTTTCCTTTGCCGTTCTTGCTGCCTGCCGGAACATGTGGGAAGAAGAAAGTATAAAGATCCGGCAGGATTTTGAAACACTTTTGCATCAGCTGGAAAAAAAGCATTTGCATAAGATCTGATAAAGCCCGCAGCAAAACAGAAAATATCTGAAAATCCCCCCTGCAGATAAAAATTTTTCTGAAAATAAATTATTTTTTTCTTTTTTCCATTGATTTTTCATTGCACAGTGTT
Source organism: Victivallales bacterium (assembly GCA_045612485.1). Taxonomy (GTDB): domain Bacteria; phylum Verrucomicrobiota; class Lentisphaeria; order Victivallales; family UBA1829; genus RGIG5327. The sequence goes on from JAZKZE010000044.1 coordinate 29,927, forward strand.
ATTTTTATCATCAGAAAGATTTCCGCCTGGTTATACAAGGTCATGGGGATCTTGGCGGCGGAAATTGTGACTTTACATGAAAAAAGGGGGAAACATGAAAAAGAACACAATTATGAGATGCGCCAGCTGCGGACTTACCGTGGAAACTGTAAGCGATCAGGGATGCACGCAGTGCGTGGTCTGCTGCACAGAACCCATGGAGGAGCTGGAAGCAAAAACGGCTGACACGAAAGTGGAAAAACACGTTCCATTTCCTGTGGAAGGGGAGAATGGTCTTATTGTAAAGATCGGAGAAAATGTACTGCATCCCATGACAGAAGCCCATCACATCGAATGGATAGAGGTCATTGACGGTACAAAAGTATATCGGGAATACCTGAAGGAAGGTATGGTTCCGGAAGCATTTTTCCCTGTAAAACCTGCACCGGGAATGATCCTCCGGGAGTACTGCAATATCCACGGACTCTGGGAAAAAACAATTCAGTAAAAACGCCGGATCTTCCGGAAAAAAAATAAAAAGAAGGAGTAATATACAATGGAAAAGTATGTATGTGAAGTATGCGGATTTCAGTATGATCCTGAAAAAGGCGATCCTGCAAGCGGAATAGCCCCCGGCACCAAATGGGAAGATGTTCCCGCCGATTGGCTCTGCCCCGATTGCGGCGTGGGTAAAGACGCTTTCAAACCTGCGTAAGTTACGCACGTTCTTCAGGACTTTTTATGACTTGCAGAAAAGAAAATATTGCTGTAAGAAAAAAAGTTGTGAAAAAGTACAGGCCGTCCGGAAAAAGTTTCGGACGGCTTTACTTTCTTATGGCGAAAGAAGAATATATCGATCCGGATCCTCTGCTGTTTCTCCGTAAATATGAGAAAAAAGAGGACAGGGAGATTGTTGCTCTTATCGCGGCCTCCCTTGCCTTCGGCAGAGTAAATCTTATTCTGAAAAGTGTGGAAAAAGTCCTGTATATCCTTTCCCTTCTCCCCGGAGAGGGACCGGCAGAAACTTTGCGGAAAAATCCCCTTGACAGATTGCTGGACGCCTTTAAAGATTTCCGGTACAGATTTGTTACGGGAAAGGATATGGCTCTTTTTCTTGCCGGAGCAGGAAAAATGCTGGAAGAATATACCTCTCTGGAAGAAGCATTTCTTGCCGGGTATGATGAAAATATCCACTCTGATATTCTACCTGCCCTGGAAAATTTCGGCAGGATCTTATGCAGATTTTTCCCATCGGGAAAACACTTTCTTTTCCCTGTCCCATCCGGAAAAAGTGCCTGCAAACGGCCGCTTCTCATGCTGCGTTTTCTTGTAAGAAACAAAGATGTGGATACAGGCACATGGACAAAGATCCCGCCATCAAAACTTCTTTATCCATTGGATACCCACATGTTCCGCATAGCAAAAGAACTGGGGTTCTGCTCCCTGAAAAGTGCCGGGATGGCGGCATCAAAAGAGATCACGGAAAACTTTGCCCGCTTTGATGCTGATGATCCGGTAAAATTTGATTTTCCCCTCACACGGTTTGGAATACATCCCTCTTTCCGGGGGAAAAATATCTGTGAGGTATTGCAGGAACTGGAAAATATAAAAGAAAAGGATTTCCCATGAAACAGTTTTCCCGTGAGATCCATCTTCCGCAAGGCGGATACAAAGAAAGAAAAGATTTCCAATTCTGTCTTTTTCTGCATACAGCAACAGAAAATTTTGCGCAGAAATATCTTTTTGATTCCAGTTTCGCCCCGCTGAAGCGAAAACTTCTGGAAGAAGATTTTCACGCATTGAGCTGTGCTTGCGACGCATACTTTCATCTGGAAAAGGATGACGGAAAAAGTATTTCCCCGCATAAACTTCTTTTCAGGGAAAGTGCGGATTCATGCAGGGAACTAACCAATACTCTTGCAATGTATCTGAAAATGAAAAAGATGCGTCTTTATTCCATGGATTTTCCGTGTATGCTCCGTTTCCGGTCTTTTCATATCCGTTCCCTGGAGGAATTCCGTACATGGATCAGCATTGAAAGATATGATTCCGACCTTCTTTATGATGAAACAAGTGAAAACAGACGTAAAGAAATGATCTTTTATCCTTCTTCGGCTGAATTGGCGGCAAATGGTCTTATCCGGATCGGCAGATGCTGTTCTTTTCTTATGAGACGACTGGCAGAAAAGAAAAATACTTTTTGATCTTCTGCCTTGAAAAATCCTTCCGGTAATGTAAATTATGCAGAGAAGAAATTACACAAGAGGAGTCTTTCTGCAGATATGAAAAAGAGATTTTCACAAATAAAAATGATTTTTGTATTTCTGTGCATACTGTTTTTTTCCACCGGTTGCATTACCGGAGAGAAAGTCCTGGAACTTACGGAAAAGGATTCCGGAAAAAGTTTCGAGGTGGAAACAGGATCTTTTATCACTGTAACTCTTCCTGTTGAACCTGTTTCCGGGCGTCTGTGGTCTTTTGCTTCCCCGGTGGATCTGTCCAGATTGGCACTGTGCAGAGATAATACCCTTACTCCCACAGGTGAAAAAAAATCTTCAGGAAAAAATGAGGGAAAAAGAGTCCTGAAATATGAAGTGATCGCCCCGGGAAAGGCAGCACTGAATCTGAAATACGGAACCCCCTGGGAATATTCTTCCAAAGATCCGGAAAGACTCTTCCAGGTGATTATTTACTGCGTGGGCAAAGCAAAAAACAGAATGGATGAGGAGGAGATCATCATCACCCCGCGCAGGGATCAGCACGGAAACGATATACGCAGAAAAGGTCTTTTTGACCGCTGAAAATACAATTCTGTACAACTTGCATAACAGACAGGAGAAATCATTTATGGAACGGAAATTTGCTTGTATCAATGTGGGAATGTTTGAGGTAAATTGTTATCTGGTGCCTTCGCCCGCAGGAAAAATATTGTATATCATCGACCCCGGCGGAGATGTGGAGGATATTGCCGCTGCCGCAAAAAAATTTTCTTATGAAGAAGCAGTCATCCTTCTTACCCACGCACATATCGACCATATTGCAGGAGTGAAAAAATGTGCAGATAAACTCAATGTGAAACGGGTATACATCCATCCGGCCGATGAAAAAATCTATAAAAGCCCCGCCAATGCCATCCCCCCCTACTATCCCGCAGCAGAAAATCTGCCGGATGTATCGGAAATTCCTCCGGAAGACCCCTCGCTAGCCATTCTCCATACGCCCGGACATACCCCCGGCGGAGTCTGTTACTATTTTGCAGAGTATAACGCTCTCTTTTCCGGCGATACCCTTTTCCGGGCATCTGTCGGCAGAACCGATCTTCCCGGCGGCAATACAAAAACCCTGCTGGATTCTCTGAAAAATATTCTTTCACAATATGATGACGCAGTGGAAGTATTTCCCGGTCACGGCTACAGCACAAGTATCGGTTTTGAAAAGGCCAACAACCCTTTTATTGATTATCCCGCAGATAAAGAAATTGACTGAAAAAGTCTGTAAAAAACTGTCAGCCTTCTCTCCGGCAGAAACCGGGAAGAAGGCTTTTTACTGTACAGCTACAGATCTCTTTATAAAAAATAACCGATCCGGGAATACCGCAAACTGCCGCAACAGAAAAAAAGCATATTTTCAGGCACATGTTTCGACCGGATCGGAAAACCGGGGAATATTTTTATTGTCATGCTCCCCGTATGACAAAAGTAAATTCAACCTTCCTGTGCAGGCACGACATCTTCCGCCTGCAAACCTTTTTCTCCGGTGGATACGGTAAATTCAACATCCTGACCTTCTTTCAGGGTCTTGTAACCATCCACTTTGATCGCACTGTAATGCACAAAGATATCTTCCCCTTCGTTTCTGGCAATAAAACCATACCCCTTGGAGTTGTTAAACCACTTTACTTTTCCTTTTTCTCTTGACATAATTCACCACTACCTTTTCGTTGTTCAGGGCATCATGTTGAGATAACAGCACCGTGCCGCACTTTGATAACCCGCTAATAATAATGACTTAACTTATGAAAAATACAAGGGTGTTTTTTTGAAAAAATAAACTTTTTTTCTGAAATTTTGGATTTTTTTAAAAAATTCTGTGTATTTTTGACTGATTTTTGATTTTATACGTTATTTTTCACCGTATTTATCCGGAAGAGGAAAAAAGGAAAAAGCAAATATATATTGTTATACAATAAGTAATAAATATTGTCATTTTCAGTCATGAAGAGAAAGTATTCTTTCAAATTGGAAAAATACATAAAAACGTGTTATTTTAATATGACTGCAAAAAACACAGGAGTTCAGACATACTATGAAAAAAGGATTTCCCGGTAAAGAAGAGGTACAGGAAATGAAAGTGGATTTTCTTCCCCTCACCACAGCAAATGAACTGGAAAGAATACGTCTTGTTGCCGGTAAGGTCTGGCCGCAAACCTATAAGGACATTCTTTCAGAAAAACAGATTTCTTTCATGATGGAAATGATGTATTCTCCTTCCGTCATGGAAAAGGAACTTGCCTGCGGTTACTCTTTCGACCTTTGCATTGTCGACGGGGTGGATGCCGGTTATATCTCTTTTTCCGCATGTGACGGGATCCCCGGAAGAGCAAAACTGCATAAAGTATATCTTTTACACTCATACCATCACCGGGGGATCGGGCAGAAAATGCTCCTCCATGCCTGCAAAAGGTGCCGGGAAAAAGGCTTTTCTTCCCTCTGCCTTGCTGTAAACAAACAGAATCTCACTGCTCAGAAAGCCTATTTGAAAGCCGGTTTTACTGTGAAAAAGTCTCTCTGTACCCCCATAGGAGAAGGTTTTGTGATGGATGACTACATCATGGAAAAAAATTTGTAAGTCATAAACTGTAATTTTATACACAGCTGTCCCATAAAATCATGGAAAAAAGAGAAATGTTCGGTTGCCAGGCGAGGCGGTTGCCAACCAGCGCGCAGTGAATGTGCGAATGAACCGCAGGGCAATCGCCTTGCGGACGCTCACAAGGAATTGTGAGCGTATGAGCCAGCAGCGAGCACTAAGTTGCGAGAGAATGAGGGCGTTTTTGCCCAAATGAACGCAGGCGCGTATAATGGAAAAAGAAACTGCCGCATGACGAAAGAGTTTGACTGCACAAAAGGAAAAAGTGAGGGGGAGAGGGGAGAGAAAAAAGTAAAATGCGTTTGGGGCTCTCTCCTGAAGGTTGCACAAAACAGGATAATGAAGTATTTTTGAAAAAATCTGACAAAATCACTTTTTTAAAAGCAAATTTCTTTACGCACATAATTTTGTAAAAATATGCCATTTTTACAAAATTATGGGATAGCTGTGAAATTAAGAGATAATTATGATTAAAAATTATGAAAATCAGAAAAGTACGAAGAAAAATCCGGTAAGAAACAGAAACAATCCCAGAAGAGTAATAAAAAAACGGAAAAAGCGTTCTTTTCCGGAATAAGATCTTTTTACTCCGGCAGAATCGAAACTGGTGCGGTTCATGTAGGAAGCCAGCCGTTTCCGGTCGGCTTCATTTGCCGCATAATCCACCTTTCTACCTGCTCTTCTGCGTTTCTGGATCATATCACAAGCCTGTCTTGAAGGTCAGGAAAAGTGCCGCCCCCACAAGGATCGCGGAAAGAAAAAGTCCCAGAAGAACGGGGAAGAAGATCCAGAAGCCGGTACGGAAAAGTTCCCGCTTCTTTAAAGAGTGCATTTCTGCAAAAAAATTCAGATTCTGTTTCTGTACCGGTGTTCCGGAATTGCCGTTTGAAACAGATAATTTTTCCATTCTGGCTTTCTGACGGATCAGAGAGGTTTTGAAAGAATCCATTTTTCTGTAAAGATCCCCCAGAAGCATCTGGTAACGGTAATCCTCCCTGTCCGGCAGTTCCAGCAAAGCAAAATCTTTTTTCTGTTCCTCCAGGGAGTTTTTCAGAAGAGAAAGTTCGTGCAGTTTATTTTCTGTAAATCTGTATTCTTCCTCGGTTGTTGCACAAATGCTTTCCATAAGCATGAGGAGATCCCTTTTCAAACGCACTGCCTCCTCGTGATGACGCAGCAATGCTGCTTCGGTGGAATCAGAAAGTTTCTGCCGTTTCTGTACAGGATTCTGCGGTTGTTCCGCAACCTTTTTTTCTCCGGTGGCTGTCTGGTACATCTCCTGTGCCGGGATCCCGGGCTTTTCCGTCAAACTTGCCTTCTGCGGTTCCTGCACCGGGGTGGAGGATATATTTTCCATTCTGTTTTCTGTACTTTCCTGTACAGGGGAGGGAGCGGAAGACGGTCTCTTCTGATTTTTCCATTCCGTAAGTTCCTGTTCATGTTTTTTGGCTACTTCAGCGATCCTGTCACTGATCCTGTGCAGATTATTGGTAACAAATCCGTCTTTACTCATAATTTTCCGTCCTTATTTCCCGTTTGGTATGGGGATTTGTATTTTTTTTGTATGGGATTTTTCAACATGGGACTGCCTTTCAGAACTTCATTTTCGGGTCGAGGGCATCCCGCAGGGCATCCCCCAGAACATTCAGCGCAAGAACAAGGATGAACATAAACAGGGTGGCTCCCCCGGCTTCCCAGTAGATCCCCCGCCAGAGTTTTTCCTGTCCGTCAGAGATCATGATCCCCCAGCTGGGTTCAAACTGCGCTCCCAGTCCCAGAAAACTTACAATGACTTCCGTCATTACCGCATAAGCAAAACGCATGGTGAAATAGATGATGACAAGGTGGATGAGGTTGGGGAGAATATGTTTGAACAGGAGCGCAGTATCCTTCTGTCCCAATACCTTTGCCGCCTGTATATAAGGCATATCCCGCAGCCGCAGGGTTTCGGCTCTTACCACTCTGCACAATGATACCCAGCCGGTAAGCCCTATCCCCAGGTAGACTGCCAGCATCCCAGGTTCCGTACGCAGGATGACGGCAAGTACGGAAAAGCATTTTTCCAACGGTCCCCAAAGAAAGCCCTTTGTTGCAAGAAGTGCAAATGCAAGGATGAACAGCAGAGAGGGCATGGAGGCAAAAGTACTGTAGATCCAAACGATGGTATCATCGGTTTTTCCGCCGTAATATCCGGCGAAAAGTCCCAGAAAAACTCCCGCAAATGCAGAAATAACTCCCGCTACAACTCCCACTTTTACAGCTGTTTTTGATGCAAAAAGCCCCCGCAGAAATACATCTCTGCCCAGATAATCTGTTCCCATGGGGTGTTTCAGTGACGGGGCGGCATAGGCATTTTTATGATCCTGTACCATATATACCGGTTCTGTTTTTGTTACATCACAGTATATTTTATATCCTTCTGCAAAAACAGCCGCCGTAAGGTAGGCAAGGCAGATTACCAGTGCCGCAGCTGTATAAAAACTGGAAAAAAGTCTTTTTACAACAGCAGAAAAGGATCCCGGATCAGGATTGATTTTTTTTTCCTGTCCTTTTTCCGGATCTTTGAATATATTCTCTGCTTTTTCCATACGCATTTTTATTTTTCCGTACCGTTTTCCTGTTTCTGATAACGGGTGAGAAATACCTGTAAAAGTCCGATTTCCGCCGGGGTGATCCCGTCGATCCTCCCCGCCTGGGCAAGGGTGGTGGGGCGGATCTTGTTGAGTTTCGCACGGCACTCATTTTTCATGCCGGTAATGGCATCATAATTGAAATCCGCAGGGATCTTCCAGCTTTCCAGAGTCTGCAACCGTTTGATCGCCGCCTCCTCCTGTTTCATATATCCTTCATAATGTGCCTGTATGGCAAGCTGGCGGCATACTCTTCTGTCTTCAAAATCCGTCATGTCCAGATCCAGAGCTTCCGCCGGGAAGGGAAGAGATGCCGGATCTATGACACCATGGGTATCCCGCAAATGTTCCCACAAAAGTCTGCCTTCATGTTTGATACTGCGGGCAAGACGTTCCCCTGCCGTATATTTTTCTTCATACCTACGGAATTTACTGTATTTTTCCTCCGGAAGCAACCCCAGATCGTAAGCAAATTTACAAAGGCGCAGGTCTGCATTATCCTGCCGCAGAAAGAGCCTGTATTCGGCACGGCTGGTAAAAAGCCGGTAGGGTTCCACGATCTCTTTTGTGGTGATGTCATCGGCAAGGACACCCAGGTAGGAACTTTCCCTTCCGAACTCCACATCCTCTTTATCCTGTGCGTATCTTGCCGCATTGAGGCCGGCAAGAAGTCCCTGGGCGGCGGCTTCTTCATAACCGCTGGTACCATTGATCTGACCTGCGTGGTAAAGCCCTTTCCATTTTCTCACTCTCAATGCCCTTGTCAGTTCTTCCGGGAAAACAAAGTCATATTCAATGGCGTAAGCATATCTTGTCACAACTGCCTTTTCCAGACCGTGAACACTGTGCAGGATCTCCTCCTGGATGTCCGGCGGCAGACTGCTGGAAAGACCGTTTACATAATATTCCCCGGTATGTTCCCCTTCCGGTTCCAGCATCACATGGTGGGTGTCGTGATCGGGAAAACGTACTACTTTATCCTCAAAGGAGGGACAGTAGCGTGTACCGATTCCCTGAATGATTCCGTTGTACATGGGGGCCTGATGCAGATTGTTCATCACCAGATCGGCAGCGGTTTTTCCGGTATGGGTCATATAGCAGGGCAGGGATTTTTTCTCTGTTTTCGGGAAAATATTGCTTTCCGGGAAAAAGGAGAAATTTTCCTCGCTGTCCCCGGCATCCTGTTTTGTCATTACGGAAAAGTCTATACTGGACTCCAGCAGCCGGGGCGGTGTGCCGGTTTTCAATCTTCCCACATGAAGAGAGAGCTGTTCTTTCAGGGCAACGGCAAGTTCATTGGAGGGTGGGTCGCCGGCTCTGCCCCCGGGAAAGTTCCGCAAGCCGTAATGCAGTTTACCGTGAAGAAAGGTTCCTGTGGCAACAACGGTACTTTTTGCATAATATTCATTCCCCAGAAGGGTCGTTACTCCTGTGACCGCATCCTTTTCTGTGATAAAGGCAACGGCAAGCTCCTGCATAGTGGTCAGATTTTCCGTTTTTTCCAGCAGACATTTCATCGCCTGTTGATAGGCGGACTTGTCACACTGGGCTCTGGGACTGTGTACGGCAGGCCCCTTGGTGTAATTGAGCATTTTAAACTGGATGGAAGTGGCATCCGCAACGATCCCCATTCCTCCGCCCAGAGCGTCGATCTCCCTGACAAGATGTCCCTTTGCCACGCCGCCGATACATGGGTTACAGCTCATCTGGGCGATATGATCAAGGTTTATGGTAAGCATAAGGGTCTTTGCCCCCAGTCTTGCCGAGGCAAGGGCGGCTTCACATGCAGCATGACCGCCGCCTATGACAATGACATCAAAATATTTTTTCATGGAGTATCCGCAAGGTTTGATCGTTAAAACAGAAGGAATAACCTCTTCCCGGAAAGAAGAAAGAATCCGACTCTTATACTATACACCTTTTTTCCGCTTTTTTCTTCTTTTTTTTAGGGAATTTTTCATCTTTTTTGCAGTAATGTGAAAAAAAAGCACAGCTATCCCATAATTTTGTAAAAATGGCATATTTTTACAAAATTATGTGCGTAAAGAAATCTGCTTTTAAAAAAGTGATTTTGTCAGATTTTTTCAAAAATACTTCTTTATCCTGTTTTGTGCAACCTTCAGGAGAG
>JAZKZE010000045.1:0-10116 GCA_045612485.1 Victivallales bacterium
ATCCCATGTTTTCCCCTGCTTGGTCTTTATATTCCTGTCGTTGAGTTCCATGGCGATAAGTTTTGGAGATTGTATTTCAATATATCTCTGAAAAATCCCACGGATAACACCCGCTTCGGTAGAATTTACTATTGCAAAAAAGAAAAACATTGATATATTATAACAGCATTGTTTCAGAAGTTGTTTACATAAACAATGCGGGAAAATGATTTTTGTATCGGGAAGTTGGAGATGAGGTCACTTTTTCATAAATGGTTATTGCTTTTTGTTGTTTTGGCTTTCGGGATGACTTTTGGTCTTTCCTGGCATCTGCACAGGAAAGAAGCGAAAAACAATGCGTTGAAACTTCTCGAAATCAATCTGAATGATGTCGCCGGAAGAGTCAAGCGGGAGGAAGCAAACTTGCAGACCATTACAGAAATGTCCGCAGCTTCCGCTATTGCTAAAACCAGAGCTTTTGCCTTGCTTATCCAGGTGAAGCCCTCCATTCTGAAAAATACAGAAACACTGAAACGGATCCGCAAAAAACTGGATGTGGATGAACTTCATGTCTCTGATAAAAATGGTAAACTTATTGCTTCCCTTGGAGATAACTATTATTACGGAAAAGAAAATTATCTCGGTTTTAATCTTGCAAAAGAGAAACAGTCCAGAGTTTTTATGAAGGCGGTCACTGATCCGGAGTTTGAATTGGTTCAATCTCCCCAATACAGCGGAGCTGACGGCAAGTTGTTTCAATATACCGGGGTAGCCAGGTTGGATGAGCCGGGTGTCGTTCAGATCGGATACAGACCTGAACGCATAAAAAAAGCACAACAGCTTGCCGATGTAAAAAATATCGAATCCGAAATACGCATAGGTATCAACGGCAAATTGGCCATTACCGGGAATACTGAATATCCTGCTGATTACAAAAGGGTATTTTATACCCCGGAGGGCTTGCATCAGTCTATCGCTTGCGGAAAATATCTGTTGACTGCCATGCTGCCGTGGGAAGAGGTTTACAGTAAAAACCGCACGGTCATTATCGCTCTTTTCATTGGAAATATTATCGTTTTCTCTCTGATTTTTGCTCTGATCGCCGGCTTGCTGCAGAAAGTGGTTATCAAAGAAATTGCAGCAGTCACCGATTCTCTTGAAGAATTGTCCCGGGGTAATTTTGACAAAAAAATCGAAGCAAAAAATTCTTTTGAAATGCATGCTCTTGCAGAAAATATAAACAAAACAGTCAATGCCCTGAAAAAACATAACCTTCCAGAAAGAGCTGAAAGTGACGCCGAAATAACCACAATGTTGAAAAATTCTCTGAAGCCGACCATCATCCCGGAAAATAACAATTATAAATTTACCGCCGAAATATTTACAGCAAACGAAATTGGCAGCAATTTATGTGATGTTTTCAAAATAGATAAAGAACACATTGCCATATTTTTTGCGGATATCATAGAAAAAGGAGTTGTTCAGGGGCTTTATATGATGAAAGCCAAAAACATTCTGAAAAAAGCTATTTTAAAAAATTCTCCGGAAAAAGCCTTGCGTATTGTCAATGAAGAACTTTTCAATAACGGTGAAAATAATATTCCTTTGAAAGCATTTCTCAGCATCTTGAATTTGCGCTCCGGTGTGTTACAGATATTCAGTGCCGGTTATGTGGAGCCTGTCCTCAAATTAAAAAATGGAAATGCAAGTTTTATCAACGGACCTTTTAATCCGTTATTGGGCACATCCTCTGATTCTGCATTTATCCCTTTGTCCTTGCAGCTTAATGCAGGTGATAATATTTACTTTTACTCCAATGACATTATTGAATCGTTAAACGCCAAAGGAGAAAAATACGGCAAAAAACGGTTGCTGGATATAATTTCTTCAGCGGAAAATAATATTCAGGGAATCTTTAAATCCATCAGTAAGGATGTAACAGATTTCAGTGGAGAAACTTCTCTTAAAGCGGATATAGCTATTGCTGTTCTGGAATATACCCCGGTAACAAAAGAGAAATGAAAATTGCAATATATACGGAATTTCAGACACGACCATCGGTCCTGCTGCAACTGCGTTTTTTCTTTGTAAAGCCCGCAAGCAGTTATCTTTTTCCGGAAAATTTTGCAATTATTCCGGAATAGCAGCCGTATTTCCTTCTCCTGAAAAATTCCCCTTATCTTCTGCCGAACCGTCTTTCCAGTTCCTTTATGGTGATATTCAGAATGGTGGGACGTCCGTGGGGACAGGCAAAAGGCTGTTCACATTCCGAGAGCTGCTGCAATAAAATACGGATCTCCTTTTCCGGGATCTTATCGTGAGCTTTAACGGCAGCTTTACATGCCGCCATGGCTACTTTATCCAGATCGCTTCTGTAAACTCTTGAAGAATCTTCTTCCGCTGCAAGAGCAAGCATTTCTTTAAATACACCGCCGGCATCCTCCTGACTCAGGGCAACAGGAATAGCGTTGAGTTTCACTGTATTCATCCCGAACTCCTCCGCCTCAAATCCCAGCCGGAGGATATTTTCCTTGTTCCGGGCAAGAAATGCGGTATCGGAACGGGATAATTCCAGCACTACAGGCAGAAGAAGTTTCTGGGAAAGCATGGTACCGCGGGTACTTTTCAGAAGTTTTTCAAAAAGGACCCTCTCATGTGCCGCATGCTGATCTATTACCACAAGATTTTCTTCCCTTTCAGCAAGGATATAGGAATCGGCAAAAACTCCGATATATCTTAATCCCAGAGGGGTATTTTCCTTCTTTTCAAAAGTATTTCCCTCTTCCGGAGTTCCGGAAACAGGCTTTTCCTCAAATCCGGGAAGGGAAGAAGCCTGCTGTACCGGAGTCCGCATCACAGCAGGCAAATATTCCACATGAGCGGAGGCAAGAAGCTCCTTTACCACAGGATCACTGGAAATTTTTTCCTCCGGTGGAAGGATTTGTTCCTTTACCGGCACATCTTTTCCCTTATCCCAGGAAGCTGGCGGCATATCCCTCAGAAGCGTCCGTTTATTCCTTATTTCCGCAAAAGCCTGTCTCAACTCCTCCTGTTCCACCGGATCATTTTCCGCAGGTGGAAGGTTTTCTCCTGTTATTTCCCTGTTCTGTACGGACTTCTCCCGGATTTCCAAAGATATTTCCCTGTACTGTCCGGTCTCATCTGTTATCCCCTCCAGACCGGGAGCAAATCCCAGAACCGTTCTTTCATAGGCTCTCAACGCATTACCGACCGCATTACGGACTACTGAAGTAACCTCATAATCACTTAAAAAACGCACCTCCCGTTTTGCCGGATGCACATTCACATCCACCTGTTCCGGCGGCATGGACAGATACAATACGCAAGGGGGATATTTTCCTTTGTCAAGCGTAGGCCCGAAGCCCTCTTTTATCCCCTTGTACACTGCAAGGGATTCCACAGGCCGGGCATTGACAAAGATCCGCTGTTCCGCCCGGACTGTTCTGGTGAAAGACCTTTTTGCAACAAGCCCGGCAACCTTTATCCCCTTCTCCGTAAAAGCAAGAGGGATCATATTTTCTCCGTACTCTTTTCCGAAAAGTTCCCTTACACGGGAGTCTATTTTCGATGCACCCGGGCTGGAAAGGAATTTTTTCCCGTCAAAAAAGAGTTCAAAAGTAACTCCAGCATGGGCAAGAGCTATATTGGTAAGCATTTCCACAATATGTTTTTCTTCCGTGGCACTCTTTTTCAGAAACTTTTTTCTTGCAGGAGTATTGAAAAAAAGATCCCGTATGGTGATCTCTGTACCGAAAGCACATCCTGACGGGTGACAGTAAAGCATTTTTCCGCCTTCAATGACAGTTTCGACTCCTTCAGACGCCTCTTTTTGTCTTGTACGCAAGGTAATACGGGAAACAGAAGCGATACTGGGCAGTGCCTCCCCGCGGAATCCCAGGGAAGTGATCCCGTCCAAATCCTTCTCGCTTTTTATCTTGCTTGTGGCATGAGGTTCAAAACACAATAACGCATCATCTTTATCCATACCGCATCCATCATCGGAAACAGCAATGAGAGAAGTTCCGGCTCCGCCGATGCGGATACTGATTTTACCTGCTCCGGCATCCAGGGAATTTTCCACAAGTTCCTTCAGAACGGATGCCGGCCGTTCAATAACCTCTCCGGCGGCGATCTTATTGTAAATATTTTCAGGAAGAAGATTGATCCTGCTCATTTCTGTCCCTCCTTTTTCCCGGCGGAACGGTCAGCATTACGGCTTTTCCGGAAATCCTTTTTTGCCTCTTCCAGGATCGCAATAAACTCTTTTTCATGCCGCAGGGAAGCAAAACTGCCGCTTTCCGCAAGCAGCAGAATACGGTGTCCCAGAAGTTCATAGGACTTCCGGAAATAGAGAAGTGCATTCTTCTTATCCCCCGAAACAGCATACATCCCGGCAAGATTCACAAGGGCGGCAGGAGATTTGGGATCGGATTTGAGTATCTGGGTAAGAGTTCCTATTGCTTCAGAATATTTTTTCTGTTTGGCAAGAGCTGTCCCCAGATTGTTCAGAGGGATCGTATCCTCCGGATCCAGGTATGCCTGCTGCCGGAAGATGATTTCCGCTTCTTTATATTTTTCCTGTAAAAACAGTACTTTACCCAGAAGGGCATACAATTTTGTATTTCTTCCGTGAAAAACAAGAGCAGTTCTCAATTTATCTTCAGCGGCGGAAAAATCCCCGTTTTCCATATCCCGTTCCGCAAGATGAAGCACACTTCCCGGCAAAAGCTCCTTCTTTTTCCTGCCTGGCATACTCTCATAATTTTCTGAAAAAGCAAGACTTTTATCAACATTCAGCGTGTACGGCATACTCTGCCGGAGTTCCAGTTTGATCCTGTTGCCGTTGAAATCCCCGGAAAACACCTTTTCCTTCCCGGAAGCGGCATCTTTTTTCAGACTGTTTATCGCCAGAGTAGCCCCCACAATAAGGATCACAAAAACAATGAGTACGGCAAGTCTTCTGTAAGTGTGCTGAGTAAGTTTTTTATCTTCCGCCATAATACTATCCCCGGTATTCAAACAACAATTCCATCAACATAATGACAGGCACAATAGTGCTCTTCACCCACTTTACGCACAGGCGGTACAGTATCTCTGCAAAATGCACTCCTTTCCGGACCTGCAAAAGCACACCTCGTACAGAAACGGCAGCCTTCCGGATAATCCGCCGGAAGCGGTACAGCTCCGGGAATGGTGGCAAGCCTTTTCCCGGTCTGCCCGGGAACCGGCACTGCCGCCAGCAATGCCTTTGTGTAGGGATGAACAGGATTTCTCATCAATTCCGCAACCGGAGCTTTCTCCACGATCCTTCCGGCATACATTACCGCCACGTTGTCTGCGATCTCCGCAACAAGCCCGAAATTATGCGTAACAAGAATGATCGCCGTCCCGCAGGAATTCCTTACATCCAGCAAAAGATCCAGGATCTGTGCCTGGATCGTCACATCCAGTGCGGTAGTGGGTTCATCCGCAACCAGCAGGGAAGGATTACTTGCCAGAGCCATGGCGATCATAACTCTCTGCTGCATCCCGCCTGAAAGTTCATGGGGATACCGTTTCAGCCTGTCCGCAGGATCGGGGATCCCCACTTTCCGCAGAAGCTCCTCCGCTTCACGGTAAGGATCATCCACTTCCGGACGGTGCAGTAAAATGGATTCAGAGATCTGATCACCGATACGGAACACCGGATTAAGGGACATGGAAGGCTCCTGAAAAATATAGGCGATCTCTTTTCCCCGTACCTTCCGCAGTTCTTTCGGGGAGAGTTTCAGTGTATCCACAACATCGCCGGAACGCTTTTGCAGCAGCACCTCCCCGTGCCGGATCACCGCAGGCGGCATGGGAAGAAGCCGTGCCAAAGCCATGTTGGTAACGCTTTTTCCGCATCCGCTTTCCCCCACGATGGCAAGGATCTCACCCTTTTCCACGGAAAAGGATACATCACTTACAGCAGGCAGGATCTTCTTCCCGGAGGAAAAACCGATCCTGAGATTTTTTACTTCCAATAATGGCATATTCCGGCTCTTTTCTGTTGTTTTAAGGATAATATATCTTTCCGCAACCCTTCTGTCAAATCTTTTTTCCGGTCTCCGGAAAGATTTACAGTTTTTCAGCAGGCAAACAATCCGATTCCTGTAATACGGGGGAATACATTTCCTTTTGCGGAACGGAAAGAAAGTTTATATTCTTTTCCTTCCGGGAGTTCCAGAGTAACAATGTTTTCTTTTTCCGCAGCAATAACAGGATAATCCATACCGTTGACCCGGAGAAGCAACATTCCGTCTGCACGGAATTTGAGAATATGTTTTCCAGTATCTTTTCCGTTCATCACAAGATCCAGAGAAGCATTGGGGAATACCTGATTGCCCACGATCCTCCAGGGAAGCCCCTCTTCAAGTACAGCATGACAGCCGTGCATGAATCTGTCACATCTCCATTCGTCAGTGACGCCTCCGGCAATGATCACATCTGCCGCGCCGGCAAGGTACGCATCTTCCGCAGCACGGTACTGGGCATCATATTCCTCCTGAAGCATATTGCAGAGTGCGCGCAGGGGGGCGGGGTAAACCTGAAGAATATCTTCCCGCACATCAAAGGAGGCATGATCCAGTCCGTTGAAAAATTCCTCCCTCCCCATTTCATCTTCTGTGTAGGAGGAAAATACTTTTTCCGCATCTACAACAGCCTTTTTCAAAGCGGAAGCATTTTTATCCATTGCCTCCATACTGTCAAAATATCCGGCAGTACATTTGCAGAAACAATTCACACATTCCGCGGCACACAGCAGATTGCTCCACAGCATGGCCAATCTCTTATACTCATTTTCAGGGAGAAGGTCTCTGATTTTCCCGATTTTTCCCAAACCGTCCTTTGCCAGCAGAAGAGCTTCTTCTTTTTCCGCAAGAAGTTCCTTTCTTGTTCCGGTACTGTTGCCGGAAAGGATCCCCCAGATCCCGGAATTATACTTGAGAGGAACATTTTCTTTGAAATTGGAGAAAAACCCTCCTGCTTTGAAATACTTGAAAGAAGCATGGGGCGGGGTCTGATGGAAAATCACATTTCCATGGATATAATTCATTTTGAGAATAGCGTCCAGTCCCTGTTTGCCCAGTTCAATAAGTTCATTACGGCACGCTTCCGGATAATTGGCAGAAGCATACTCTTTCCGGATCTCTTCCGCAGTCACCTTTTCATCATTGATTGCCCGCATATAGGCATAAAGATTGATCCCGTAGCGGTCGAAAACATTGTTGCCCACTCTGTCCAGTCTTATGGTGTATCTGTCCACACCTTTTGCCTGGGCTCCTCTCACCCAGCGGACAATATTTTCCACATTTTCCGCAGGCAGATTCCCGGCTCCCAGAAACTCTCCCAGAGAGTCACATTCTGCTCCGAGGGTCAGTTTTCCGGTATGATTGAGGAAGGGGTTTTCCGGCAGGAAAGGATCAAAGTCGTAGGGTGTGATCTTGGTTTCAACCTCAAAACGCATACCGTCATCTGATGCCATCAAAGCTCCGGCAAGAATGTCTTCATAATCTTTTGCAATGGATCCGAAAGAACGCAAAATCAGTCTTTTGCCTCTTCTGGAAAGTTCCTCATAAAATACACCCGTAACATGCCGGACGACTTTTTCCGGCGGATAAAGATCCGGTGTGGAATTGTGGATGGCAGAGTAATCCGCTTCAGTCAAAGTAAGAACGATCCCGTCCAGCTCAGGGATCTCTTCAAATGCCTGACTGATCTTGTAACGCAGAAGTTCCGTAAAAGCCTCTCCCAAAAGGTTGAATTCCCCCTTTTCATCCAGAAGTTCCGGAATAAGTTCCACGATCCCTGCGGGAACGGTCACCTCCCGGTGCCAGTAATAAAGAGGTCTTCCGGAGTCATGGGCGATCTTCGCCATTTCCCGTATGACAGCAATATTTTCATCAATTTTTTTGTGATCCAGTTCAGGAAGGGTATATTTGCGGAAATGGGCAAGCCCGTTCAAACCGCCGAGCAATCCATGACAGAGAGCGCATACTTCAAAAGAATCCACTTTGTACGGGGATCTGTCCGCTTCTTCCACGACTTTCTTCATGTAGGCAGTATCAGGTGCGGTAGGATGCATGAGTGACCAGGTCACTTCAGGACGGGTATTCATTCTTGTTTTTCCTTTCGTTCTATATAATATTGTAGAAATATACTCTTTTAAGATAGCGTTTTTTCCGGCAACTTTCAAGTAAAAAAAAAGTTTTATTGAAAAAACATTCCGCTGGAAAAGATATTACAGAATAATTACCTTATTGTAATCTTCCGGCAATCTTCCGGCAATCTTCACAGATTATATTAATTAAACTGTTTTTTTATTGCGCTATACAGAAATTTCTGTACCGAACGGAAAAGCGGGATTTTCTCATCGTAACAGAAAAACAATTTTTTCAGGGAAGATAATGAGAAACAGAAAAGACAACAGCAGAAAAGAAGATTCCGGCAAAAACTCTTTTACCGGTTCTCTTCTGAAAATTGCGGTATGGGCAATCGCCATCGCCTTTATCCCGCTGCTTCTTTATGTCATTATCGTAGCCCCGGATCTCAATGCTGCGGCAATCATCATCACTGGATCCGCCTGGTACTTGCTGATTCCCTCTTTTGCCATCTCCGTGGGAACGCTTTTATACTTTCTCATGCAGGCGTTTCTTGCCTATTTCTACAAAGACGTCCTTCCCGGGAAAGAGGAAGATCTGCCCTGTCTTACAGTGATCGTACCGGCATATAACGAAGGAAAATATGTGGTCACAAGTCTGGAAAGTATTCTTGCCTGTGACTATCCCGCGGAAAAGCTGGAAGTCATTGCGGTAAATGACGGAAGCGAAGATGATACCTGGGACTGGATCAGCCGTACGGCAAAAGGATCAGGCAACAGGATCAGGGCGGTCGATCTGAAAGAAAACCGGGGGAAGAAACATGCCCTCTGTACAGGTATAAGGATGGCAAAGGGCGAGATCATCGTTACCGTGGACAGTGACAGCAGACTGGACAGAAATGCTCTGCGGAATATTACAGCAAGATTCGTGAACCCGAAGGTGGGAGCTGTTGCCGGTTACTTCCTTGTAGGGAATAAAAATGAGGGGATCATACCGAAAATGCTGGAAGTAATGTTTGCTTTCGGTTTTGAATTCATCCGCCCCGGCCAGAGCCTGATCCATGCAGTACTCTGCACACCGGGAGCCATGAGTGCCTACCGGCTTTCCGCCCTGCTGCCACTGCTGGAAAGCTGGGAAAACCAGACGTTTATGGGAAAACCTGCCAACATCGGGGAGGACAGAGCCATAACAAGCCTTCTTATCCGCAACAACTGGTATGTGGAATTCCAGCGGGACGCCCTGGTCTATACCCGTATGCCGGTGACCTATAAAGGGGTATGTAAAATGCTTATACGCTGGTGCAGAAGCGATGTAAGGGAAAACCTGCTGATGAGTCAGTATGCCTTCAGCACCCTTGCCCTTACAGATATACGCATGCATATACTGCGCTTTAATCTTCTTTTTGCCAACGGAACACTTTTCTTTACATTTTTCTGGCTGCCGCTTCTCCTGTGGATGCTGTTTGTTTCCCCGGTAATGACTCTCATATACACCATCAGCGGTTCGGTGATGTGGTCTATGATGCCTGCCGCCATCTACGCATTCCGTTATAATGCAAAAGATGCGCTCTGGGCATTTGTTTACGGGATATACAGTGTTCCCTTCATCTCCTGGATTTGTATTTACTCCATACTGACAGCGGGCAATACAGACTGGATGACAAGACGGCTTCCCCAATCCTCCGCAGGGAAAGACAATACAAACCAATGTCTTGAAACAGCCGGAGCCGTCCCGCCCCCATCCGAAAAATGATCACAGGATCATACTCCGGTTCTTTATCCGGAAACAGAATATTTTCTGAATAAAATCCATTGTATATATACGATTTTTCTGTTGCTTTTCAGATTATTTACACAGATATCCCATAATTTCTCAAAAAACAGGTATTTTCGCCATATTTGAGCGGGAGAAAATTGGATTTTGAAAAAGTGTTTTTGTCAGATTTTCCAGACAGTATGAGTGAAATATCATAGAGGAGAATAAAAAAGCCCCA
>JAZKZE010000046.1:0-4157 GCA_045612485.1 Victivallales bacterium
TTCTTGTAGCCCGGGCTGGGTTCCTGTGCCCCGGTGGGGCTTTTTTATTCTCCTCTATGATATTTCACTCATACTGTCTGGAAAATCTGACAAAATCACTTTTTCAAAATCCAATTTTCCCCCGCTCAAATATGGCGAAAATACCTGTTTTTTGAGAAATTATGGGATAGCTGTGTTTTTTTATGGATTTTGTGATTTGTTCTGTATTTTTTTTCTTGAAATAGGGGGAAGAGGTGGTATATTATATAGTCGAATTAAATACATTGTGAAGATGATTTTCTCAAAAACAGAAAGGGAAAGAATGATGAAAAAATTTTTCTTCAGTTTGCTGGTCATGGGATTGGCAGTATCTGTTATGGCTGCATTCCAGTATGAAACCAAGGGAAACCAGGGGTGGTTGACTTTTGATTCGGAAACAACAGTGGCATTTGACTTGACCCGCAGCGGCAAAGATAAAGATCATGAAAACTTTATCGACCGTGGTGACGGGGTCGTTGACTATGGCTGGTATAATCTGGATACCGGGACAACCGGATCTTTCAATAACGGTCTTTCTGCAACCTTTTCCGTCAATGACCGTATTGGATTGTATGTGACGGATAATGCCGGAAAAACATATATGTCAACCAAACCCGGTAAAAACAGTCCTTTTGAAGATGATATCTGGGGAAAAGCCAGGATCGTTAACGGCAATCTGCAGCTGGGCGGCGGCAATATGGGTTCCAACGGAACTCATGAATTTTATGTTTTCAAAGTGAATACTGCCAATGCTTCCGGTAAAACTCCTTCCGGTCAGCCTCTGCCCGGAGTAATCGCTACATTGCTCATTGGCGGCGGTACTCTCGTTTACCTCAAAAAACGGAAAAAACTTTATAAATCCAAGTGATTTTTTTCTGCTGGATTGAGGTCAAATTGAGCGATAATGATAAAATTGAAAAAATCGCACATCGTACTTGTTGTTGTATCGGTACTGATACTTCTGGGGTGTATCGGTATGACACTTTATCTGCTTTTTTCAAATTATCAGAATGTCCGGCTTTATAAACAGGCTCAGAGTGATTTTCTCCTTGGCGATGCAGATTCTCTCCAGCTTGCGGAGGCCCGGTTACTGCAAGTCATCCGTAAAGATGATGACAATGAAGGGGCATACCGGATGCTTGGAGAGATCGCTGCAAAAAGAAAAAATTACCCGCAGCAGGTTTACTATTGCTATATGGCGCACCGGCTGAATCCGCTGAGCGAAGAAAACAGGGAAAAATATATCAAAAGTCTTTGCTTTGCAAGATATTTTGACAGACTGGAAAATTTTCTCTCCCGTCAGGGAAAACTTCCGGATAGACTCAATCAGCTCCTTTTTTATGCTGCCGGACGCAACGGTAATATTGAAAAATATAAGTTGCAGCTTGAACGCAGGGATAATGATAACCGTATTGGTGAACTTGCCTTTCTGCTTTTTGAACATAAGCATTTGAGCGATGAAACAAAACTTTCTGCATTGGAACGGTATTATTCCAAAGCAGATGATTTTCTCAAACAGGAGATTCTTGCCGCAAAATCTGAACTTTATTTTGCCAAAGGAAATATTCAGCAGACAGGAAAAGCTCTGGAGGAAGCCTATAAACTCAATCCCATAGCCTTTGCTCCGATCCTCGGCAGATTTTACGCCAATTTCCGTTCTTTCGGCAAAGCTCTGGAAATCTTTGAAAAATATCTTGCCTGCTGCCATGATCCTGTTCTGGCTATGCAGACCGCAGAAATCTACTGCCTGCTCAATCAAACGGATAAAATTGCGGAACTGCGGACGGTATTCCAGGCGGATACCGGAAATATCGGAATGATGTGCTGTTACTATTTTGATGCACTTACTGCACTTGCAAAAAATGATATTGCCGCATTGAAGGAATTGACCGCACCCTTACGGAAAAATATCAATACCCCCCTGGCTTCTTTTATGTTTCTTTGTACAGATGTCCGGGAAAATGATATTACGGCAATACAGACAAGTTATGCTTCATTGCTTGCGCAGAGGGATTATCTTGATTTGCAGAAACGGGCGGATGAGATGCTTTCCGGTTATTTGAAACAATCTGTGGCAAAGAAAAGTGTGAAAGTAGATGAACTTCTTCCGCTGGCTGTACACCTTTATGAACGTAAACCGGAGCTTTTTACTGCAAAATTTATTCTGCTTCTACAGAAAAAACGCAACAATATTGATCTTGCTCTTTTGAAAAATGCTCTGAAAAAATTCTCTGACGATCAGGGGATCATCAAGATCGCCATTGAATATTTCTTTGTTCACGACAGGAAGGAATGTGAACGGCTGATTTCTTACTACAAAAAGACTTTTGCCGGTAGAGAGAAAGATATGCTGCGTTATGAGATCGCGTTGGCATTGAAGAAGAATGAGGAAGAAAAAGTTTCTGAACTGTTCCGGAAAAATTATTCTCCGGAGATCCTGCCGGAGTATTGGAATTTTGCATCTTCCCGGTCACGGGAAAAAGATCTGCTTTTTCTCCGTAAGGATAAACTTTACGGACCTTTCTGCAATGCATTGCTTCTGCTTAAAAAGGGAAATAAAAAAGCTGCCTGTGACCTGTTGGAAAAAGCTGATACAGGAAAAGATCATGCTCTTTTGTTTTTCTCTGCAAAAATACTTGCGGAAAACGGAAGAAATCATGCGGCGCTTGAAAAATATGCTCTATTTCCGGAAAATTCCCCTTATAAACTCGCTGTATGGATGAATAAGGCGGAACTTTTAACCGAAAACGGCGATTTGACCGGAGCTTTGGCATTGGCGAGAAAGGCTTATAATTCTGCACCGGATCTTCCGGAAACACAGGTATGTTATGCGGATAAACTTTATAAATGCGGAAATCTGACACTGATTCCCGATGTGGTGAAATTATCCGATTCCCCCTACCTGAACAATATGAGAAAGTTATACCTTGCCGGGATGCAGTCGCGTCTGAAAACGTATGATGTGAATACTCAAAAGGAAAAAATACGGGAAATCTGCCGCCAGATCCTGGTCATTGATCCTGATAATGATACAGCCCTTGAATTATTGAAAAAACTTAAGAAGATGCAGCAGTAATGAAAAAGATATTATTCAACAGACTTGTCAGACATCCCCTGGGAGCGTTGTATGGAACGCTTCTGGGGCTTATTGCTTTTTCTGCATCCCTTCCCATGTTTGTTTCCGGGATGTGGGATGCGGCTCTTGTGGATCTGGCAATGGCGGCAATATTGATCTTTTTTATGCTGAAAACTTTTATAAGCACCTTCCGCAGGGAATCCACACTTCCGGAAAAATATACAGCGTGGGGGCTTCTGATCGCCGGTAATATGCTTGTATTGCTGCCTGCCCACAGTTTTCCGGGAAGTTTGAGTACGGCTTTTGCTTTTTCTCTTATGATCTGTGCTTTTGTGCTTTATTTCAGCGGAACACTTATGGCGGCTGTCTGTATCGTTCCCACTTTGTGGTGCTGTGTTTTTATGCCGTACCATGAAGAATTTATGCTTTTACTGAGTTTCCCCTTGCGGTTGAGTGCCACAATGCTCAGTGCCTGTATTCTGAAACTATGCGGTATCGGAGCCGTTTATTCCGGTACATCACTTACGCTTCCCGGACTGGATATTGCCATTACTGATGCCTGCAGCGGGATCAATCAGCTGGATGCCTTTATCCTTATTGCATTTATTGCTGTACAGATCTTTCACAACAGGATCGGTTGGAAGATCCTGCATTTTGCCTTTATCGTTCCCTCTGTCATTGCCGGCAACAGTTTGCGTATCGTGTTGACTGTACTGCTGTATAAATTGTGCGGTGAAGCTGTGTTGCAGAATATTTGGCATACGGTTCTCGGTTACGGGCAGATCCTTTTTGCTGTTGTGATCTTCCTTCTTATCGGAAAGATCTTTTCTGTTGCGGGCAGTAAAAACGCAGAGGAGGAAGTATGACGAAACTTATCCTTGTTCTGATCTCCTGTTTGCCGCTGTGTCTGCGTTTTCCTTATCTTTTCCAGACATGGACAGGGTCACGGCTTGACAAACTGGATTGGATCTTTTATTTGCTTGCTGTTCCGGTAATGATCTGGGCGGTACAGAAGGAAAAAAGGCAGAAGTGTGAAGTCGGATCGTAGCCATGTCGTTCTGTG
>JAZKZE010000047.1:0-10242 GCA_045612485.1 Victivallales bacterium
TTTTTCCGGTTATTTCCACAGATATCCCATAATTTTTCAAAAAACAGGTATTTCCGCCATATTTGATCGGAAGAAAATTGTTTTTTAAGAAAGTGATTTTGTCAGATTTCCATAAACAGACAGTATGTATAAAATATCATATCAGCAAATAAAACAGTCCCGCAGGGACGGTAGAACTCAGCCCGGGGTTTTAACCCCGGGAAAAATTGTAAACCGAGATTCAAGCCCCTGCGGGGCGCAGGAAAAAACTGTTAAATCATTATTTCTGTAAAATAAACAATAACCAATCACAAATTACATATATTTTCCCAAAATCATGCAGGTATTTTCCTGCGTCCCTTGCGGGACTCCATTTATGGGGAGACTTGTGTCCCGGGGTTGAAACCCCGGGCTGTACTCTACCGTCCCTACGGGACTTATTCTTTTGTTTCTTGATTCAAGCAGAATTTCCTGATTGTTTTATGATTTTATGAAATATATGAAAAATATGGGAGATCTGTGTTTTTTTTTCTTTTTTTTTTATAAAGATCCTTGACAATGAAAAAAATGGTATATATATTAAAATTGGAAAAAGGTATATAAGGAGTTTTAAGTGGCTGGTTATAAAGAAATCGCAGATGTATTGACGGAAGATATCGCCACCGGGGTATTGCCCCAGGGGGCTTCCGTTCCGTCTCTGCATACCATTTGCCGGGAATACAAAGTAAGTTATATGACGGCTGTCCATGTGCATGAGGAACTTGCACGGCGGGGACTCATTATCCGTAATCCGGCTTTCCGTAAAACTCTTGTAGGCGGAGCGATCCCGGAAAAAAAGAATTTGACGCTTGATCTGAAAAAAATCGTTCTCATCCACAATATATATCCTGTAAAAAAACAGGATCAGGCATACAGTTCCGATCTGCCGCTTATTACAGAAGTTCTGGAAAACAAATGCAGAGAAAGGAATATTGCTTTTGAAAGCACTTACAATAGATTCGTTTCCTGGACAGAAGCGGGGAAAATAATGAAAGATTTTTCTCCGGAAACCGCATATATTTTTGCCGGTACTTCCGGTATGAGCCGGGAGGTGAAATTGCGTCTTTCCTCCCTTGTGCTTATGTCGGAGATCCCTGTAAAAGTGATTCTGGATCATATTATTCCTAATTGTCACTGTGTGGTGAATGATTATGCTGCTACTGTGGAAGAACTGATCATGGAACTGAAAAACCAGAACATCAGGGAGATTCTGTATTTGCGGAAATGTTTTGCTCTTGGTAATTACAACTCCCATGTAAAATGGAGTGCCTGTAAAAAGATCTGTGAAAGAGAAAATATTGTAATGAAGGAACTGGAAGGAGCGGATTTTGCACCGGTGCTGGATTTTATAAAGGATGATGCGGAACACAAATGTATCGTTTCGCCCCAGGATACTGTTGCCGACCGCTGCCGTTTTTTTCTGGAGGAACACGGGATAAAGGAAAAGGATCTGCCTATGATAACCGGTATGGACTGTATGTCCTTTGCGGAGAAAATGTATCCTAAATACTCCATGAAATTTGATATGAAGTCTATGGCGGAAAAAGCCTTTGAACTTGCTGTGACTTCTTCCCGTTCGGAAGTGATCCATAATATTGAAGAGATCTCCGGAAAATTGGTAAAGCCGGAAGATTGGGAAAATGAACGCAGAAAGTATTAATGAATAATAAAGGAGGTAATTTCAAAAGTTCTCAAAAATCTTAAAGCGCATCTGCTTTGATTTTTTTTGAATGACTTTTTTAATTACCTCGAAGGAAAAAACAAATAACAGGGAGAATATTATGCAGAGAAAAAAATGTTTTACACTCATTGAACTCTTGGTGAGTGCAACTTGTCAAGTATGTGTTTTTCCGTTGTATTACCTCAAAAAAAATTATAAAAACTACACATCCTTACGCCCGACAGGGCGCACTTCACGATTTTTTTGCGAATGCAAAAAAAGCTCTTCACACCTTCACACCTTCACTCAATCGGCGTTTACGCTGATTGAACTATTGGTTGTTATTGCCATTATCGCTATTCTTGCAAGTATGCTTCTGCCTGCATTGGGAAGAGCAAGGGAAACGGCAAGGCAGGTAAACTGTATCAATAATCTGAAACAGATCTACATCTACTGGAACCTTTATGCAGATGATCACAAGGGATATGTTTACGGTATCTCCTATGAAGCAACCAACCGTACTTACGGGCACTGGCACAGAGTCCTTGCAAAAGATGCCGCAGGCTACGCCCCCTATACTCTTGCAGAGGTCGGGGCCAACAAGGTGAAAAGTCTGCGCTGTCAGACAGCTCTGAATGTTTTTGATGACGGAAAAGGCTCTGACCGGATCACCGGAACGCAGCTCAATAACTATGCAACATACAATATCTGTGCCAATTTCATCGGCAACGCCAATACCGGGTATTATACCGGGGATAAGGTCAAGGGAAGAATGGTCAATCTTTACAGCGTGAAATTCCCCACCCATCTGCATTTTATGAATTGTGCAAAAGGCTACTCCTCCAATGCCATTTACGGACATCACGGCAATGGCAGCAAAATCCCTCTCCTGTTCAGCGGCGGGACGGTAAGGATGTTTGACTTCAGAAAAGAAAAGAGAGCGGTGGACAATTACTTTGCCATTACAAAATCCCCCTATGGTCCTTTCTGGCAGAAAACACAGTTCAACAACTCATACTATCCCTGTAAAGGGGATGCTTTTTAAAAAAGATGATTTTACATAAAAATAACAGTCAACAATCCGAATGAAGGAGAAAAATGAAAAAAAAGCCATTTACTCTGATCGAACTCTTGGTGGTTATTGCCATCATCGCCATTCTTGCCGGGATGCTGCTTCCTGCCTTGAGCAGAGCAAGAGCTGCCGCACAGAAAATTGCCTGTACTTCCAATTTGAAACAGATCGGAATTGCGGCAAATTTTTATTCTGATGATTACAAGGATTATGTTATAGTCAACTCCGGAGCATATCACTGGGGATATACGGCAATGGATGGATGGCATGATCTTTTGTGTGCCCTTTATATCAAACCGCAGGTACTGACAGAAGCTCCGCCTAAAAATAAAGTTTTTATGGATCCGGCTCTTTCTGCACAAAATACAGATTATATCTATTCCGATTACGGACTCAATTATAACGAACTGTGCAGAGTTCCCGGCGGCAGTACCTCGGATCCTGTTAAACGGGGTGAATTTAAATGGATTTCAAAAGTCTATTTCATTATGGACAGCCGCCATCACGATCCCGCACAGAAAATTGGTAAATATATTGTTGCCCCCAATGACGGTTGGGGGGTAAATCCCGGTTTGCCGGATGGAATAAGACATAAAAATTCCATTAATATCCTTTATCTTGATTCCCATGTGGGATCTCTCAATATGTCCAATCCCATCAAACCTTTTTTAAGCGAGCTGGGCAGTAAGGCTACCAAGCCTGTGGAATGGGGAAATAAAAGAAAATAAATTTGTAAATACAAGGAGAAAAAATGAAAAGACATTTTGTCACAGGAGCAATGTTTGTATTGCTTATCGCCCTTGCTTTGCCGGTATCAGCAGCCGAGTATGCTCTGATGAAAAACGGGAAAGCTGTCAGCAGTATCGTGCTGAAAAGCAATGATCCCGCCGCCCGTCACGCCGCAGAGGAACTTTCCCTCTATCTGGGAAAGATCGGAAATGGAAAAGGTCCTGCCATCGGAAGTTCCGCTGTAAAAGGTTTTTATCCTGTTACTCTGGAACTTGTAAAAGATAAGGATATAGCTGAAGAAGGGTATGCCCTTACTGTAAATAAAAATGGTTTGACTCTTCAGGCAAAAGAACCCGTCGGCTTGATTTTCGGTGCATACGATATACTGAAAAAATATGGAAATATCCGCTGGCTCATTCCCGGTAAGGATGGGGAATTTTATAAAGTAATGCCCTTGATCAAAGTAAAGGATATGGCAAGAAAAGTATTCAATCCCTCTTTCCCCGTCCGCCGGATCCACTTCCACAGTGCCAATGTGGACAGTCCCTTCTTTGAAACACGGGACTGGATGCTCCGCAACAATCTGCGTCTGGAAGGCGGAAGAGATTTGACAGGACTCACAAAACACGGAATCAAACAATTCCTTGACAAACGTGCAGTAGTCATTCAGGAAGGCTGGCACTGTTTCACCCGCCTGCATAACGGAGAGAAGACCACAAAAGACAGAAAGAAATGGGCTGCCGATTATAAGAAAATGTTTGAAGAACATCCGGAACGCTTCCCCCTTATTGCCGGAAAACGCCGTTTCCTTAAAGGTCAGCTTTATCAGCCCTGTACTTCCAATAAAGATAATATCAAGATCATTGCCGATAATCTGGTAAAGCATATCAGACAGAGTGAAATGGATAAAAAGGGCGGAAGATACATTTTTGTAAATAATGACAATACCGTCTGGTGTGAATGTGCCAACTGTAAAGCACTGGCTGATCCTGAAGAAACAAAAGTGGGGCATATATCCACCCGCTACTGGCTCTTCACCAATGCTGTGGTTGCCGAAGCAAGAAAAATCATGGGCAATGACAATATTCCCCTTGTGGGCTATGGGTATCAGAACTTCCAGAGTGTTCCCCTTGGAGTTACTCCCGATCCAAAGCTGGATGTGATGCTCTCCTACAACCGTATCTGTTACCGTCACAATCTGGATGATCCGGACTGCCCCATAAACAAAACCTATTTCCAGTACTTCAAAGACTGGACAAAGAAAAGTAAAAATGTGACCACATGGGAAGAGATCAGTGAAAGCGGAAACTGGTTCCACCCTGTGGAAAAATCCTATGCCAATCATCTGAAGATCTATCACTCCATCGGTATGAAAGGGACGACTCCCTCCATGCCGCCGCCGGATGGGATCTACTCTGCCCACCGTAAAAAAAGAATGACTCCCCAGTGTTGGAGAGCCATGTGGCAGACAATGTATGTTGCCGCAGTTCTTCAGTGGGATATTACAAAAGATCCGGAAAAAGTTCTGGAGGAAGCCAATCGTCTTTTCTTCGGGAAAGCATGGGAAGGAGGAATGAAAGATTTCCGGAAACTTCTCATTACTGCCGCTTCCACTACTCCCGGCTGTTTCGGTCACGGACACCGCGCCCCCATCGGCAGATGTCTTTCCGCTCCCGGAGTGCATCAGAAATTGAATGAGTATCTTGCAAAAGCCGAAAAAGCCGCCGCAAGCGATCCTGATAAAAGAATACTTAAAAACGTTCTCAAAGATAAGGAATTTTTCCGGAATCTCTGGGAAAAAGAACGGGAACGGTATCTTAAAGATTTCCGGGAACTCAAAGCATACCCGAAAACTTCTGCCATTAAAATCGACGGTAATATCGATGAAAAAGACTGGAAAAATGCTGATGTGGTAAGTTCTTTCAAGGTCAATACCATTACTATGGCAGCACAGCAGACCTTTGTGCGTATGGTGTATGAACCGGACAATCTTTATATTGCCATGGAGATGATGGAACCCTCTCCCGCCAAAATGATTTCCAATTATAAAAAAGGCCGCCCCATCTGGGAGGAGAATACAGCAGAAGTCTTTATCAATCACCCGGATATGAATAGAGGCTATGTGCAGCTCATCATCAATCACCTTGGCAATGTTTTTGATGCAAAAGGTGCTGCCGGAAGTCCCCTGAACAGTAAATTTGATGCGGAAGCGGAAATAAAAACAAAAGTTCTGAAAGACCGCTGGGTACTGGAAATGCGTATTCCTGCTTCTTCTCTGGGGCTGAAGTGTTTCCCCGGTCATACCTGGCTGGTGAATTTCCAGCGTTACCGTGTGGTGGATGGGGCAAAAAATGAATCCTCCTCCATTGCCTCCGGAGCCGGAAACAATGTGGACGCCTTCCTGCCTGTTTCCTTTGCTGCAAAAAGATCGGTTGCCGGCGGAATGAAAACGGAGATCGACAGCCGTTTCTGGAAGAACGGCAGGTTCAGCGAAACGTATAAAAAGAAACCTTACAAAAATCCGAAAATCAAAACTGTCATCAAAGACTGGATTTTCCCCTATGCCTGGCACGATGCCGGTACAAGCGGTTATTATGCCATAGAGAAACATCCGGACAGAAATAATGACAATTATATGTATCTGAAAACGGCTCGTTTCTATCAGCTGCATAAAGGTAAACAATCCAAATTCCGTTTTGTTCTGGATGCCAAAGGAAAAGGATCTCTGTGGGTATCGGTTTACCGTTACACCCGTACTCCCCGGGGGGATTCCGGCAAACACCTTGCTTCTGAATATCCTCTGAAAGTCAATCTTACCGATAAATGGACGACCTACAAGGTGGATTATCAGAAGAAAGACGCCAATGAAGTTCTGGCGATCGGGGTACACGCAAACAATGAAGCATGTATCGACAACTACTTTGTCCTCCCCATGGATGAAGAGAAAAAGTAACATTTCTTTCAAAATAAGGAGAATAAAATGAAAATCACAAAAATGATCCTTCTTGCCGCCTTCTGTGCCGCCGCTTCTTTCAGTGCCTATGCCGCTCCTGCGGCAACAACGCCAGTGTACTGGCAGAACGGCGATTTCAGCAAGACTTATAAGAAGAAACCTTACACCAATGCTGCAATGAAGATCGTTATCAAAGATCAGGTGTTTCCTTTTGCCTGGCATGATGCCGGGGTAAACGGTTATTATGCCATTGAACAGCATCCGGATAAAAAGAATGATAACTATATGCATTTGAAAAAATGCCGTTTCTATCAGCTGCACAAAGGGAAACAGGCGAAATTCCGCTTTACTCTGGAAGCGAAGGGGAAAGGATCTCTCTGGATATCTGTTTACCGTTATACCCGTACCCCCCGTGGCGATTCCGGTAAACATATCGCTTCTGAATATCCCCTGAAGGTCAATCTTACAGATAAATGGACTGTTTACACTGTGGATTATCAGAAGAAAGATGCCAATGAAGTTCTGGCGATCGGAGTACATGCAAATGATGAAGCGTGTATTGACAATTACATTGTCACGCCCCTTGATGAAAATGCAAAATAATGCAGCAATGACGTTGTAATACTGCATAAATGAAGTATATTGATATTGGCTTTGTCTGTTTCTGACAGAGTCAATATCTTTTTTCATATTCTGTACGGAGGATCATATTGGATACAGCAATCATCGACCGGATCATTTCCGATATTTCATATTTACATGAAAGTGATCGTTTCTTTACATCCAACGCCATTGCGGAAACCTGTAAAAGAGTGGAAGCCCTTATGCGGGAGGCAGGATTGGAAAATATCGTTACTTATAAATTTCCCGCCGACGGGAAAACTTCTTACGGCGGTTGGTTCATGCCTGTATCATGGGATGCGGAAGAAGCCATTCTTTCGGAAGTCCTGTCTGACGGTACAGAAAAAGTCTTCCGTAAATATACAGAAGAACCCTGTTCCCTGATGCTTTACAGCCGTTCCGCTGATAAAAAAGCCTTTCTTGCATTGCCGGAAGAGGAGGATCTGAAAGGAAAAATCGTTCTCAATGACAGAAAATTCCCCAATATGCGTCAGGCTTTGCAATGGCTGGAAAAAGGGGCGGTGGGAGTGATCTCTTCAGTGATCGGCGGCGATTATCTGTATAAGGAAGGATATGAATATTTGCGCGACGCCTGTCAATGGCTGAATTTTGTCATGCCTCATTGGAACAAAGAAGGGGATATGTTCGGTTTTTCCATTACTCCGGCACAGGGGGCGGATTTCCGCAAACGGCTGGAAAAGGGGGAAAAGATCCTGCTGCATGCGGATGTGAGAACAAACGTTCACGATAAAGGCTTTGTTCCTTTTGTGACCGGAGTCCTGAAAGGAAAATCCTCTGAGGAGGTGGCTGTTGGCGGTCATCTTTTTGAATATGGGGCAAACGACAATGCTTCCGGCCCCATGACTGCTCTTGCCATTTTACGGCAGTTCAAAGAAAAAAATATCGTACCGGAACGCTCTTTCCGCTTTTACTGCTGCTTTGAAGTGAGGGCGATGCAGGCACTTCTGAATTGCGGTAAAGAATTGTTCCATACGGAAAATATCCTTGCCGGAGTGGATGTGGATATGGTGGGAAAGGCATTGGATAAAGTAGTGCGTACCGGTGGTTCCCGTCCCTTTACTCCTGCATTTGCGGATGTGCTTATGAATGATATTGTGGAAAAACATGGATATACTGTCCGGCAGGATGCTGTGGATTTTTCCCCAATGGACAATCTTTTCTGTGAACCGGCTTCCGGAGGTGTTCCGTATACAAATTTTCTTATGATCACCGGGGAGCCGGATTATCATAAATCTACCGATACACCTGACCGCCTCCGCCGTATCGATCTGGAAAATTCTTATGCCATGCTGGAAGAATATCTGCTTACTCTCTGCAATGCCGGAAACGGTACTGCCTGTGAAATCATCCAAAGAGTTCAGTGTGATTGTCTGAAACGTCTTGAAAACGCTCCTTCTGACAGAAAAGAACGTGTTCTTGAGGAAAGTTTTGCGGCATTGGAATCCACTTTCCGTATGGTAAGATATTCTTCTTCTGAGGAAAAAAATATTGTCCGGGAAAAGATTGAGGAAGGAAAGAAAGTTTTGCAGAGCGCTTGTGATGCGATGGAAAAAAGTCCTTTTGTCTGCCCTGAGGGGCTTCCTTCTGAAATTGCAGCCCGTGTTCCTGTAAAAACTGTGCGGGGGTGTTTTTCCACAGAAAAATATATGCCGGAAATTTCCCGTGTCCCTGAAAAAATCCGCAGTGAGATCCGGGTCTGGTGTGCATCCCCCTGGCTGACCAATCTTTTTTACTTTATGGATGGAAAACGGTCACTTGGTGAATTGTACTGTTTGCTTCATATTTCCGATTTTCCGGTTGACAGGGATATTTTTATCCAAATGGCGGATTTTCTGGAAAAAGACGGTGTGGTCTGTTTTGCGGAAGAAAATAAGGTATAAGAAGTTGCAAAAAAAAGTTTCTGTGATATATTATTGGAACGATATTGTCTGATCTTTCATTGTAAATCAAAAACAAAAGGAGAAAAATGAAAAAGATCATGTTGATGTTGGCGGCAGTCCTGTTCGTTTCTGTACTGACCGGTTGTACCACTTACTACCGTGACTCCGGAGCTGATTTGCTTTACCGTCCTCCGATTATTCAGGGGGCTCCTTATTACACAGAGTATGAAGTTTCCCAGGAACGTATTTCCGCAACAGGAGAAGCTTCCGTTCTTTTCGGTATTTTCCAGTTTGCAGAAAATAAGAAATGTTTGACTGTCCGTGATCCGGAACTTTCCGTCTTTTCCATTTTGAAAGATTTGGTTTCCCCCACACAGAGAGCCGTGGATAATGCCAGAAGTGTAGCCCGTTATAATGCTTGTGAAAAGAGTAATGCCGATCAGCTTCTCGGGGTAACCTGTGATTATAAGATTGTGGACTATATGTTTTTTGCCAAAGTTGACTGTATTGTCCGCGGCTTCCCTGCCAAGGTCAAAGCTGTCAGGATGATGAATAAAAAACCTGTCATTCTTAACAAATGGCAGAAAGTGGAATATCTTGCCCCGCATGAAATCCCTGCCGTTTATTCCGGCGACAAGACTCCTGAACTTAAATTTATGGATTCTTTCAAATAAGTTTCCTTTTTTTACCGGATCAACGCGTATTCTGTATGATTTACGGAATATGCGTTTTTTTTGTATATGCTTTATGTATAGTGAGTTATCTGTGGGAGTATGGTGCTGATCTTATTGTGAATTACATTTGAGTTGCAGTGCCTTCCGCGGAATGGTATATACTGTTGTGTAAGAGGATGATTGCTCAAACAATGAGCAATCTCCTTTGCGATTATGTAAAAAACATACAGCAGCCTCCGCACAGGGCAGGGGACATTCTATCACCGGGATGGAAGCGGAATCGTAAAAAGGTTTCCTTTATTCCTTTTACCGTATGGAAGACCGGGGATAATGGAATCATTGGAAATAAGGATGGAAAGAATGTTATAGGGGGTCAATGAGGCTTTCCGGCCAGTGGAATACGGCGGGGTAAGTCAGAAGTCGGGGATTTGTTGAAGTACTGACCGGAGAAGGCAAAACGGACATTTGCCAGTATAAAAAAAGGGGCTGTTGCAAAAATGTTTTGCGGGGAAGACACCTTTTTGAAAAAAGGTTCTCTTCCCCGCCCCCCATCTTCCAAAAACTTTTGACGGAATTGCTTTTATCGTCACGATAAAAACAATTCCAACTTTTTT
>JAZKZE010000048.1:0-3692 GCA_045612485.1 Victivallales bacterium
GTATAAGCAGGCGGCGGCATTTTTCGATCAGCAGAAGATTCTTGATGCCATGGCTCATGCCGGAGTGGATAAGGATATCCGTGCGGAAAAAGTCACACTGGAAGAGTTTAAGTTAATGGCATATTTTCTGGCAGAGGCAGGAAAATAAAGATTTTTCCTGTTTGAAAGAGTTGTAATTGGCTTTTTGCGTGTTATAGTATGCTTGCCGGAATTTGTGCAGGCAGAATGGAGGAATATATGGAATTTTACGATGTTTTGAAAAAAAGACGCAGTATCCGTTTATATAAAGATACACCTGTTCCGGATGAAGCTCTTGGAAGGATACTGGAGGCAATTCAGAATGCACCTACTGCCTGTAACAGACAGCCTTTCAAATTTTTTATTGTGAAAGATCCTGTCAAACGGGAGAAACTTGCGTCCGTGTATAAAGAAGACTGGCTGAAAACTGCCCCTGTGATCGTGGCGGCTGCTTCTGATGCAAGTATCGCATGGCGCAGAAGGGAAGGAGATTCCATTGCCGATGCGGATACTGCCATTGCCATGGAACATTTTGTCCTTGCCGCGGCAGAAGAAGGTCTGGGTACATGCTGGATCTGTGCCTTTGAGAGGGCAAAGGCAAAT
The DNA here is from genome assembly GCA_045612485.1 of Victivallales bacterium. Lineage (GTDB taxonomy): Bacteria > Verrucomicrobiota > Lentisphaeria > Victivallales > UBA1829 > RGIG5327. The sequence goes on from JAZKZE010000048.1 coordinate 622, forward strand.
GCGGCATTGGATCTTACCGGCAGTCCGCTGAATGTTTTTGCCATATCCCCTCTTGGATATGCTGCGGCAGAACCGGTGCCTTTTGTACGCAAAAAGATAGAAGAGATTGCTGAAATATTGTAAGAAAAAGAAAAAGCAGGAACGGAAAAAAAGAATATGGCTGAACGGAAAAGCAGAAAAAGTGCTGTGGAAGAAGAACAGTTTTTTGAATTGGAATATCTGGGCAGGAAAGGTTTGTGCTGCCGTTACGGGGAAGTGAATGTCTCCACAGATGTTTCCGGGGTGGAGGATATTACCCTGAACGTGGGTGGGGAGATCGGTGCAAAGACTCTTCCAGTGAGGATCGGGGAACTTCCGGAAAGTTCCGCATTGCGTGGAAAAAGACGACCCCACATGGCGGAAAACGGTAAAGAGTGTACTCTGGAACTGGAAAACAGTATCCCATTCGGGGAAGAACCTGTTGTTGCCAGAAAGATCCGTGTGGAGGAAGGGGTGCTTTCTTGTACGCTGGACTTGCGTATGCGTGCTTCCTGCCGTGTGAGAAATATTTCCGCCGGGGGATTGGAGATCACAGGAGCTGTAAGAAAAGTAAGTTTTCCCGGAAGCGGAATGAAGGATATTGATATTGAAGCTCTTGAAGAGGGAACGGTATTTTACGAAGCGGAAGTATTGCCTCTTCTGGCTGTTTTTGAAACGAAAAAATCCTCCATTGCCTTTGCGCCCGGTGATGACTTGTGGAGATGGAATTCTGCTGAAAGATTCAACGGGAAAAGCCGTTTTACAATGAAAAAATCTGATGGGAAGATCCTGTTTTCCTGGGAGATCTTTTCCCTTGAACCGGATGTGGAGGAGCTGCCGGACGGAAGAAATATAAGACTTACCTATCTTCTTTCCTGGAAACTTAAAAGGGCTGAAAAGGTCAAAAAATACAAGTATAAAAATTCTTTCAACATGGCTTCTGCTGTTTTTCAGGAATCTTTCTGCCGGAAAAATGAAGACAATACCAATGAAACAACTGGATGTTTTGCCTGTCAGGGAACTGAAAATATACTGAAAAAATTTGTGCGCAGTCTGCTGGATGATGCCCGGGAAGGGGATCGTTTTGCTGTGACAAATATTGATCCTGGGGTATGCTGGAATGCTTCCCATCTTGAACGGGCAAAAGCAAAAAATCTCCGGCATCAGGATCTTGCCGCCTGGATCGATTTCCGTTCCTGGGCGAGAAGACAGCTGGGGCGGAAAGGGGCTTCTTTTGAGCTTGTGACTCAGGAAGAATCTTCTTTGAAAGGGTGGTTTGACCTTCTGTAACGATTTACACCGATGTGGGGTAAAGAATAAAAAGCTGAAAAAAAGAAAGGATTGAAAAATGAAAAAAAATCTGTTTTTTGCGATCGTGGCACTTTTCAGTGCCGGAGTCCTCTGTGCTGATGAATTGAAGATCAATGGTGAATTCAAAGCCATTAATCCCGAAACAAAATTGCCCGTTTCCTGGGTGAGAAACGGTGTGAAGACCGGTATCAGCGAAGTTATCCGCAAAGGGGATGATAATATTCTGAAATTGAAAAATGATAAAGGGTATTTTGCCATGTATAACAGTGTGAGGATTCCGGCAAAAGTCGGCGATACTTACAAATTTGAGCTTAAAGCAAAAGGAAAAGGAACTCTTTCTGTCGGATATTATGCCTATGGAACCAAAGGACATTGCGGTACCGGCAGTCAGAGTGTGAAAGTGGACTCTCTTCTGCTTTTCAAAGAGTACAAGGGAACGTTTACTGTGGCAGCTCCCGCCGCCGGAAAGGATCTCACCTATATCCATGTCCAGTTCGGCAGTTACGGGGCAATGGATGTGGAGATCGAAGAAATCGAAGTGGAACCTGTTGTAAAACAGTAACATAAAAAAGAAAGCGGGAAAAATGAAAAAAATTGTTATGAGTGTTGTTGCCGTATGCTTTGCATTCTGCATGGTTTCTGCTGCTGAAGCATTGAAGATCAACGGGGATTTCAAAAATGTAAACCCCAAAAATCCCATTCCCACAAACTGGATCAAAAATGGTAACGGTTTCAAGGATGCTTCCATCAGTGTTGTGAAAGAGGGGGATAAAAATATCCTGAAATTTGCTTCCAAAGGCAAACATACGGCTATTTTTACCGCCAGTACCCATAAATGTGCGGATAATGCCAAATTTGAGATAACTCTTCTGGCAAAAGGGAAAGCGGACGAGTTTAATGCAGGGGTATATACCTATGGTGCAAAGAATACATATCTTGTCATCCGTTCCGCCTCATTCAAGATTGATTCCCCGGATAAATTCACAGAATATAAAAAGGTCATCACCCTTACTCCTGTGAAAGCCGGTAAAACAGAATACGTCCGTGGTTTCATCGGTTCCATGAACAAACCCTTTGATGTCCAGATCAAAGAGGTGAAGATCGTACCTGTTGATGCAAAATAAAATTTGGATTTTTACTTAAGAAAGGAAAAATAAAATGAAAAAAATCTTTTCTGCTGTTACCGCCCTTATGGGGGTATGTGTCATGCTTTCAGCACAGGAAGTGAAGATCGATAGAACTTTCAAAAATGTTTCCAAAGCCAATCTTCCCTCCAGATGGGTGACAAACGGTTCCGGAGTGAAGGATGCCGCCATCTCTCTTGTCAAAGGGGAAAAAGGCGCAAATATCCTGAAAGTGAAAAGTGCGGGCAAGTACGTTGCTTTCTACTCCACAGACAGATTTCCTGCTGTTCCCGGAACAACGTATAAGGTGACTGCTTCCATCAAAGGGACAGCTGCGAAAAACTTTGTCATCGGTTACTATGCTTACAGTGCGGAAAATAAGTTTACTGCAAACGGCGGATTCGGTATTGTTGTGAACAGTCCTGATAAATTTTCTCTGTATGAAGGGAAATTCACTCTTCCGAATAATCCGAAGATCAAGTATATCCGTATTCAGTTCGGGTCTTCTGCTCCTATGGATATTGAGGTGCAGTATCTGGCTGTTGAAGCTCTTCCTGCCGCAAAATAAAATTTGGATTTTTACTTAAGAAAGGAAAAATAAAATGAAAAAAATCTTTT